>CAZIPQ010000081.1:0-8206 GCA_964541165.1 uncultured Muribaculum sp. | reverse complement strand
CCTGACGGCCGTCACGGCATGCGACCGGATTATCCGACGATTGTTTATTCCAAAATCCTTCGTGAGCTATACCCCGATGTTCCTATCATAGCCGGCGGCATAGAGGCATCGCTGAGACGCGTGGCCCATTATGACTACTGGGAGGACAGACTGCGCCCGTCAATCCTGCTCGACGCTCCGGTCGACATGGTTATCTACGGTATGGGCGAAAAAACGATTACCGAACTGGCTCATCGGATTGAAAACGGTAAAAACATAAAGGAGATAACCGATCTGCCGCAAACTGCCATCCTGCTCCCGGCCAACGCCCAGAGTCTTCCTGACAAGGATAATATCGTTTTAAGCTCATTTGAGGATTGTCTGCGTGACAAGCGCAAGCAATCGGCCAACTTCAAGCATGTCGAACAACAATCCAACCGCATGCACGGAGCTACAATATGGCAGCAACACGGGAAGCATACCGTAAAGATCAATCCCATGTTACCGCCGATGAGCACAGCCGAAATCGATGCATCGTTTGACCTGCCCTATACACGTCTCCCCCATCCACGTTACCGCGGCAAAACCATCCCTGCGTGGGAGATGATAAAGCACTCGGTCAATCTGCACCGTGGCTGCTTCGGAGGCTGCGCGTTCTGCACTATCTCGGCCCATCAGGGCAAATTCATAGCATCACGCAGCAAGGAGTCGATACTGCGTGAAGTTAAACAGGTCAGTGAGATGAGCGACTTCAAGGGATACATCAGCGATCTCGGCGGTCCGTCGGCCAACATGTACCGCATGGGAGGCCGCGATCTGTCAATATGCGAAAAGTGCATGCGTCCGTCATGCCTGCACCCGTCGCCATGCCGCAACCTCAACAACGACCATGGCCCCCTGCTTGACATATATCATGCCGTGGACAGTCTGCCGGGAATTAAAAAATCGTTTATCGGCAGCGGTGTACGCTACGACTTGTCTATGGCCAAGTCTGGAGATGCCCGTATTGATGCTGTCAACCGCCGCTACAATGAGGAACTGATAGCCGATCACGTGTCAGGACGCCTTAAAGTGGCGCCGGAACACACCTGTGACCATGTGCTTGACATAATGCGCAAACCATCATTTGACCAGTTCTACGAATTCAAGCGCATATTTGACCGCGTCAATACCACCCGGAATCTGAACCAGCAGCTTATCCCCTATTTCATATCGTCGCATCCCGGATGTCATGAAGTCGATATGGCGGAACTGGCAGCCACTACCAAGGATCTTAACATGCACCTCGAGCAGGTACAGGATTTTACTCCGACACCGATGACTGTGGCCTCTGAGATCTACTATACCGGAATTCATCCATACACCGGCGAGAAGATATACTGCGCCACCCGTCCGGAGGAAAAACTCGCACAGCGTAAATACTTCTTCTGGTATGACGCCACTTACCGTCAGCCCATCATTGACAGTCTGCGCCGTATGCACCGTCCCGATCTTATAAGGAAACTGTTTCCGGCCTACCGTGAGAATTCAAAGCCCCAACATAATGCAAAGACCGCAAATAAACGGCGCCGATAGTTGTGGTAAAATATGAAATTACTTATATTTGCGTCTGCGTAAAATAATTAAATACAATAACTATGAAACATTTATTATGTGGAGCCGCTGTGACCGCCATGATGACGGTTGCAATGACCTCCTGTGGAGACAAGACCGAAGCTCCGGTAACCGAGACCAACGACAGCGCGATCCTGCATGCGTGGTCATGGCGTTTTGACACTATCGCCGCCAATATGAAGGCGATTGCTGATGCCGGATTTGACTATGTACAGACGTCACCGGCCAATACATGTTTTGTCGGAGAGGAAGGCGGTCTTGCCCTGTTCAGCCATCCGGGAGATTCTGTAAAAGGAAAATGGTATTACTACTACCAGCCCATAGACTGGAAAATAGGCAACTATCTTCTCGGTACACGCGAAGAATTCAAGGCAATGTGTGACAGTGCCAACAAATATGGAGTAAAAATAATTGTCGATGTGCTTCCCAACCACACGGCTGTAGACCATACGGCAGTAACCGCCGCACTTGACAGTGCAGCGGGAGGTCATGACAAACTCTTTCATGCCAATGGCTTCACCGATATCAAGGATTACAACGACCGCTACGAATGTACTACCGGCATGATGGGCGGACTGCCTGACGTAAATACTGAAAATCCGGCGTTTCAGCACTACTACATGCAGTATGTCAATGATCTTCTCGCCAATGGTGCCCGTGGTTTCCGCTACGATACCGCCAAGCATATCGGCCTTCCCTCTGACCCGGTTGACTCGGCTGCCGAAAGAAATAACTTCTGGGATATCGCCACCGGACGCGAGGCCATCAATGGAGTGTCACTCGCACTTCCAGCGGACAGTCTCTTTATATACGGCGAAGTGCTTCAGGACAAGAATGTCAAGGAAGAGGAATATGCCGAATATATGGGTCTTACAGCGAGTGCCTACGGACACGCACTCCGTAATGCCCTCCGCGAAGGCAACTACTATGCTGACAGTCTCTCGTCATGGCATCATAAGGCCGACCCGTCAAAACTCGTGACCTGGGTGGAGTCACACGACACCTACGCCAACGAGCACGAATCGGCCGATATCGAGGATGCCAGCATACGTCAGGGTTATGTATTCCTTGCGGCCCGCAGCCACGGCACTCCCCTTTTCTTCAGCCGTCCCGCCGGCAGCACCCGCACCAACTACTGGGGTAACAATCTCGTTGGCCCGCGTGGTAATGATGAGTTCTTCAATCCTGAGGTTATCGCAGTCAACCGTTTCCGTCATGCCATGAGCGGACAGCCTGAAAACGTATATGTATCACCTGACGGCGCCGTAATAGAAGTGTGCCGTGGCAAAAAGGGCGCCGCATTGATTAATATAGGTGATAAGGAGGCTGACGTCACTATTGACACCCAGCTTCCCGACGGTACGTATACTGACGCCGTGCATAAGTCAACATTTACAGTAACTGATGGCAAATTGACCGGAAAAGTCGATGGCCTTACATCTTACATATTACAATAACTTTACAAAATGTAAGCACTGACATGTCATTTCGGGAGTTTTATGACGCTGATATAGCAATTAGATTATGCGAAGTATATATTTAACTTATTTTTGCAATTTCAGCCTCTCATTTCAACTCGCAGTAATATTAACGAAATAACACAATATCATCGAAAGTATCTAAAAATAATAAGAATTTTGAGCCAAGCACTCGCCGGTGTTCGCAAAGCATGTTATATAACATACAAAATTAGGATGTTATATTACAGAAAAATTAATTACCTTTGTAATGCGCTTACGGAGCAACCACCCCGCGCCAAGCGGGACAGGGCAAAGTGAGAGCACAGCTGAATCTTCTTAGCTAATTTTAGATTTATGACATGTTAGACACAAATAATGAGTAAAGGTAATAACAGAATACTTTTTCATACGTAACTTTCCAATAAAAGACAGAATAGATATTCAACAAGCAACAAGCGAAAAATAAGGGAGCCGGGAGGCTGTCTTATTTTTTTTTACTATTTTTGTAGCACTATGAAGAAAATTGACCGCGAAACCGTACAACGTATTCTTGATACGGCCGATATAGTGGATGTGGTGAGTGACTTTGTCAATCTGAAGCGACGTGGCGCCAACTATATGGGTCTTTGTCCGTTTCACAACGAGCGTACTCCCTCTTTTTCGGTCTCGAAATCAAAAAATATTTGTAAATGCTTCAGTTGCGGCAAGGGGGGCAGCCCGCTCAACTTCATCATGGAACTGGAGCAGCTGTCATACAATGAGGCTCTGCGTTATCTCGCTAAGAAATACAACATCGAGATAAAAGAGCATGAAATGACCGATCATGAGCGTGAGATGGAGTCAGAGCGTGAAAGCCTTTTCGCCATCAACGATTTCGCCATGCACTTTTTTGACAATACCCTCGCAAATGATGACGAAGGTCGGTCAATCGGTCTCTCCTACTTCTACGAGCGCGGCATCAATGAAGCTTCGGTTAAAAAGTTTCATTTAGGCTATTCACCCGATCGCAACGACGCCTTGTATCAGGCAGCCATCCAGAAAGGCTACACAGAAGAAAAACTGCTAAAGACCGGCCTTTGCGGACGCACCGAAAGCGGACGTGTCTATGACCGGTTCCGCGGACGTGTCATTTATCCCGTATTCACGGTATCGGGTAAGGTTGTGGCGTTCGGAGGGCGCACGCTCCGGAAAGACGACAAGGCTAAATATGTCAACTCGCCGGAAAGCGAGATCTACAGCAAAAGCCGTGAACTATACGGCCTGTATCAGGCAAAACGAGCCATCGGAAAAGCAGAAAAATGTTATCTCGTCGAGGGCTATATGGATGTGATCTCCATGAGCCAGGCCGGTATAGAAAATGTTGTAGCTTCGTCAGGCACATCGCTTACCGACGGCCAGATAAAGATGATACACCGCTTCACCGATAATGTCACGCTGATGTATGACGGCGATGCAGCGGGTATAAAAGCAGCATTGAGAGGCAGCGACATGCTGCTGGCCGAAGGTCTTAACCTAAAGGTGGTGCTTCTGCCGCCCGGAGAGGATCCTGACTCGTTTGCACAAAGTCACTCGTCGAGCGAGATTGAAGAGTATATCCGCACGCATGAGAGTGACTTCATCCAGTTCATGATGGATGTAAAGCTGAATGACTGCGGCAACGACGTATTAGCACGGGCCAAGGTGATAACTGACGTGATAGCCTCAATTGCCACTATTCCCGATCCTGTAGCCCGCGACCTCTACGTACAGGAGTGCTCACGCAGATTTGGCGTAGACACCCGTATGGTGAGCCGGCAGGTGACACGCAAGATCGCCGAAATGGCTGAGAAAAATGTCAAGCGTGAACGTAAGGAGAGTGCGGCTGAAACAATCAAGGATCTGGAACAGCCGCAGACAGCCGATACACAGTCATCGCAGGAAGTCATTGCCGAGATAAACAATGACGCCGCACGTCTGCGCCCTCATGAACTCGCCATACTGAAATATGTACTCCGGTACGGACTCGTCAACATCGGCGACGACTATGATGAGGATGGCAATGCCTCCCCTTATGACGTGATAGATTATGTCCTGTCAGAGCTCCAGACCGATGACCTCACATTTACCAATCCCGACATCCGGCTTACTATGAATGAAGCCGTTCAGGTAAAGGAGGACTGGATATCGTATCTGCCTGAGGTCGAAAAGCGTCTTGATTCGCAGCGTCAGGAAGAGATTGCCGAGGGTGAACGGGAGTTGCAGCTGTCAGGGGCTGATCTTTCGACAATAAAACGACGCGAACGCGAGATAGAAGATACCGCCAACGCTAATTATACAGCCCGACTGCTTCAAGAGCAGATGATGTTCCTGTCAAAACGGCTTTCATCTCACCCCGATGCAGTGATACGTGACTTGACGCTTGAACTGGTAAGCGAGAAACATGTGTTGAGCAAGGTTCACACCAAATACATGAAGATCGAGGCCGAGCATGAGCGGTTGCCTGACCTTGTGCCGCGTGTAATATATGAATACAAGGATGCCATACTGTCATGCCGTATCCGTGATATTCAAGGTCTTATACGCCAGGAAGGGTCACAGAATCCCTACGATCCGGTCAAGATTGCCTCCCTGATGGAAGAGCTTGCAAATCTTCATCAGATACGCAGTGACTTTGCCCGTTATCTCGGTGAACGCATCGTATATCCGCGCAAATGATAACAGTGGTGAAATTACGGAAATAATTCCGTAATTCATCACTGCTTTTTTTGTTTTATCAAATGCTTTTTTCTACCTTTGCATCGCGCTAAACCGCATTATCGCATTTAGCTATTGAGTTGATGACCATTTTTCTAAAAACTATAAATTAATACCAAGATCATGGCAAATAAGAAAGAAAAATTGTTCGACATGTTTCCTGAGTGCTCCTATGATGAATGGAGAGCCAAGGTCGAAGCCGATCTGAAAGGCGCCGACTTCAACAAGAAACTCGTATGGAGAACAAATGAAGGCTTCGATGTGCAGCCGGTTTACCGTGCCGAAAACATCGCCGACTTCAAGACAACAGATTCTCTTCCCGGAGAGTATCCTTACGTACGCGGCACACGCACTAACAACGACTGGCTCATCCGTCAGGAAGTGCTTGCCGACAACGCCGCCGAGGCTAATGCCATAGCACGCGAAATCATCACTAAAGGTATCACCTCACTCGGATTTAACGTAGCAGTGACCACTCCTGAAGAGGTTGCCACTCTTCTCGAAGGCATTGATCTCGCTAAATATGAAATCAATTTCAAGACTTGTCCGCGTCATGCCGCAGAGCTCGCCAAGGCTCTTGTAGAATATCTGCGCAATACCGGAGAGCTTACCAAATTCCACGGATCTATCGACTTCAACCCGATGCGCCGCGCCCTCAAGCACGGCACTGAATTCCCCGGCGATATCAAGGCCCTCTCACTCGAGCTCCTCGACATCGTGAAGATCGTTCCCGAACTCCGTGTATTCGCTGTTGACTCGTTCATGTTCTGCAATGCCGGTGCATATATTTTCCAGGAACTCGGATATGCAATGGCTTGGGGTGCCGAATGGATGACTATGCTCACCGACGCCGGCGTAAAGGCTGACGAAGTTGCCCGTCGCATCAAGTTCAACATGGGCATTTCTTCCAACTACTTCATGGAGCTTGCCAAATTCCGTGCGGCACGCATGGTATGGGCTCAGATCGTGGAGCAGTACAAGCCCGATTCAAAGCAGTCAGGCAAGATGATGGCTCACGCTATCACTTCACGCTTCAACCAGACTATCTATGACGCTCACGTAAACCTGTTGCGTTCACAGACCGAAACCATGTCTGCAGCACTGGCCGGTGTTGACTCGATCACCACCACTCCGTTTGACGTGCCTTACAAGAAGCCCGATGCATTCTCAGAGCGTATCGCACGCAACCAGCAGTTCCTGCTTAAAGAGGAGAGCCACCTTGACAAGGTTGTCGATCCTGCAGGCGGCAGCTACTATGTAGAGACTCTTACCGTATCGCTTGCCAACGAAGCATGGAAACTCTTCCTTGAAGTAGAAGATAAGGGTGGCTTCCTGGCATGCGTAAACAACGGCGATATCCAGAAAGCTATCCGTGAGACTTCGGCTAAGCGTCACACTGACGTCGCTCGACGTAAGGAGATATTGCTTGGTACCAACCAGTATCCCTATATCAACGAGATAGCTGCCGAGAAGATCGAGAATACCGGATGCTCCTGCGGATGCTCGCATGGCGACGAGGCTGAAGGTGAAGGGCTGCCCACAACCCGTGCTGCAAGCGACTTTGAAGCTCTTCGTCTTGCCACTGAGGCTGCTTCCAATCGTCCGAAAGTGTTCATGCTTACCATCGGAAATCTGGCTATGCGTCTTGCCCGTGCACAATTCTCTACCAACTTCTTCGGATGTGCCGGTTATGAGATCATCGATAACCTCGGCTTTGACACCGTAGAGCAGGGTATCGATGCCGCTCTTGAGAAGAATGCCGACATCGTAGTGCTTTGCTCGAGCGATGATGAATACGCTACTCTTGCTCCCGAAGCATTCAAGTATCTCGACGGCCGCGCTGAGTTTGTGGTGGCTGGTGCACCTGCATGCAGCGAAGAACTGAAGGCTGCTGGCATCGAGAACTTCGTTCACGTACGTTGCAACGTTCTCGATACTCTCCGTGCATTCAATGCCAAATTGCTTAAATAATCATCCCTTTTTCTACGACAATGAGACCAGATTTTAAAACAATTGATATTACGAAAGACGCTTTCGGCGCTCAGCATGCTGCCGTAGCGAAAGGGGAAGAATGGCTTACCCCTGAGCTTATACCTGTAAAGCCCATTTATACCAAATCCGATCTGGAGGGTATGGAACACCTGAACTATGTATCAGGTCTTCCTCCATTCCTTCGTGGCCCGTACAGTGCCATGTATCCTCTGCGTCCCTGGACCATCCGCCAGTATGCAGGTTTTTCCACAGCTGCTGAATCAAATGCTTTCTACCGTCGCAATCTTGCATCGGGTCAGAAAGGCCTGTCTGTAGCTTTCGACCGTGCAACTCACCGTGGTTACGATGCCGATCACGAACGTGTGGTAGGTGACGTTGGTAAAGCAGGTGTTTCGATCTGCTCGCTCGACGATATGAAGGTACTTTTC
>CAZIPQ010000080.1:6987-11290 GCA_964541165.1 uncultured Muribaculum sp. | reverse complement strand
TTAGAGGACTTTGGTGTAGAGGGTTACGATGTCCTCGATGGTTACATCGCGGGGATTGCCGGGGGTGCAGACGTCGGCGATAGCCTGTTCTGACAGGGCCTTGATGTCGCCCTCGCTGATGCCGAGCTCGGTGAGATGCTGGGGGATACCTACCTTTATGGCAAGTGCCTTGACAGCGTCGCAGGCAGCCTGGGCAGCCTCTTCGCGGGTCATGCCGTTGATGTCGACGCCCATCGCCTCGGCGATAGCGGGATATTTGTCAAGACATGCGGGCATATTCCATTCCATGATGGTGGGCAGGAGCAGCGCGTTGGCTACACCGTGAGGTATGTCAAAGAGTGAACCCATCGGGTGGGCCATGCCGTGAACCAGACCGAGGCCTACATTGGAGAATGCCATACCGGCCACGTACTGTGCTACTGCCATGGCATCGCGTGCAACCGCATTTGACGGCTCGGCAACTGCAACAGGAAGATTGCGGCTTATCATGCGGATGGCTTCAATCTCAAACATGTCGCTGAGCGCCCATGCACCCTTGGTGATGTAGCCCTCGATAGCGTGAGTAAGGGCATCCATACCGGTGGCGGCGGTAAGTGATGCAGGAAGTGAATACATCAGCTCGGCGTCAATAATGGCTACAGCGGGGATGTCGTTGGGGTCGACGCATACCATCTTCTTGTGGTTTTCCTCGTCGATGATCACATAGTTGATGGTAGTCTCGGCAGCGGTACCGGCGGTAGTGGGGAGTGCGACGATGGGCACGCTCTTGTTGGTTGTGGGAGCGCAGCCTTCGAGCGATACTATGTCGGCAAATTCAGGATTGTTGATCACGATGCCTACGGCCTTGGCTGTGTCGATCGATGAACCTCCACCGACGGCGATGATGAAATCAGCACCAGCGTTCTTGTAAGCCTCGATACCGGCTTTTACGTTGCTTACGGTAGGATTGGGCTTAACGTCGCTGAATATCTCGTAAGGTATACCGGCGCCATCGAGAACGTCGGTCACCATCTTGGCGACCCCAAACTTCACAAGCCCTGCATCGGTCACGAGAAGAGCCTTGCTCTTGCCGAGACGCTTGATTACTTCGGGAAGTTCCTTGCGGGCACCCGGACCGAAGTAAGACACTTCATTTAGAATAAAACGATGAATCATTTTTTCTGTCAGTTAATTGAAATATTAGATTATATATTGACTGTAATCGTTGAATAATCGGCGCTTGACGGACCTACCATAAGTTCATATTCGCCCGGCAGGACACGCATTGTGCCAGTAGCGCTATCCCACACTTCAAAGCGTTCGCGGGGCATGTCGATCTCCACCTGACGGCTTTCACCGGCCTTGAGGTCGACGCGCTTGTAGCCGCGCAGTGTCTTGATGGGACCGGCAGCATCAGCCGGACGACGCAGATATACCTGTACGATTTCCGTACCGTCGGTCGAACCGGTGTTTTTGACCTCTACGGTCACTTTGCCGTTGTTATAGGCGGGCTTGCCGTAGCTGTAGGTTGTATAGCTGAGGCCGTGGCCGAAGGGATAGAGGGGCTCGTCATGGAAGTAGCGGTAGGTGCGTCCGGCCATGCGGTACTCATCAAATGGAGGAAGCTGGGCATCATCCTTATAGAAAGTGACTGCGAGCTTGCCCGACGGGTTGTAGTCGCCAAACAGCACGTCGGCTACAGCGTGACCGCCCTGCTCACCGGGATACCAGGCCTGAAGGATTGCGTCGCAAATCTCATTTTCAGGAGTAAGTGCTACGGCGCTGCCGCTGCAGTTGACAAATACGATCTTCTTGCCGGCGTCATGGAGAGCCTGAAGTATCTCGCGCTGTACGGCGGGCAATTCTATGCTTGTACGGTCGCCGTTGTCAAATCCGGGTTCGTTTACGCGGGCTTCCTCACGCTCCAGATTGGGCGAAATTCCACCTACAAACACAACCACGTCGACATCCTTTGCCCTTTCCACCATCATGGCTGGGGTGGTAGGCGCATTACGTACGATGTCAAAGCTGAAAGTGGCGTCACCGGCATTCTGGCGGTAATCCACCTCTACGTCATATTTCTTGCCTTTCTCTACCGGGAGCTTAAAGACGCGGTATTCGAGGGGATCCTGTCTCCAGCGCTCATGTATTGCCTTGCCGTTGACGATGATACGGGCGCCGTCATCGTTATAGAGGTTAAAGTCGAGGGTTTCATCAGCCTCGGCGACAAATGAGCCGCGCAGCTTCATGGTGAAGTCGGTGAGATTGACTCCGGGAGCAAATACTGTGTTGCCGCCGTTGTCAAGATGTACGGGCGCTGTGTATTGAGCGGTGGTTACCGGTGTACCCTCCATCTCTACGTTGTTCCAGAATTCAGCCGACATGCCCTGTTTTCCTGACGGATCGGTCATCTGGTTAAATATACTCTGTGTCTCGGTCGGGGCAGTGATCTCACAGCCCTTGCTGTAGGCGACGGGGCCTATCTTGTCGGTGATGCCTTCGAGTATCGTCACACTGTGAGAGGGCTGGCCGTAATAGATACCCCACAGCATAGTGGAGTCAGCTGCATTGGGGCCCATTACCATGATGCGTGAGGGATCCTTTGCAAGAGGCAGCAGACCGTTGTTTTTCAGAAGCACCATCTGCTCACGGGCCATTTTGCGGGCGAGGGCCTTGTGCTCGGGCGAGGCTATTACGCTTTCAGGTATTGAGGTCCACTCTACAAGTGAATCCGGGTCAAAGTTGCCTACATCGAAGCGTCCCTTAAGCAAACGGCGCACACTTACGTCGACATCTTCTTCGGAAATGTCGCCGCGGCGTACGGCTGCGGGCAGACTTTTATAGGTTGATCCGCACTCCATGTCGGTACCGCTCAGTATGGCAAGTGCAGTAGCTGCTTCAGCGTCGGGTGACACTTCATGACGGTTCTTGACCCAGAAGTCATTGATGGCGCCGCAGTCGCTCACTACGAGGCCGCCGAATTTCCAGTCATCACGGAGGATACGGTGCAGCAGGCGGTCGCTACCGCAGCAGGGAGCACCCTCAAAACGCTGGTAGGCACACATGACCTCCTGGACATCAGCATCCTGCACGAGTGTCTTGAATGCGGGCAGATATGTTTCCCAAAGGTCGCGTTCGGGAAGGTCGGCGATATCGAAGCTGTGACGGGTCTTTTCAGGACCGCTGTGAACGGCGTAATGCTTTGCGCAAGCAAGCAGCTTGTAGTACTTGTGCCCCTCGCCGCCCTGAAGTCCGCGCACTACGCGGCTACCCATCATGGCGTTCATGAAGGGATCCTCGCCGTAGGTCTCCTGGCCGCGTCCCCAACGCGGGTCACGGAATATGTTGATATTTGGAGTCCAGAACGACAGACAACGGTATTTGCCGACATTGCCGTTGCGGTTGGCGATATTATACTTTGCACGGGCCTCGTCGCTCACGGCTGTGAATACTTCCTCGATCAGATCATCGTCGTAGGAACAGGCCATGCCGATACAGGAGGGAAACACGGTGCTGAGACCGTTGCGGCCCACTCCGTGCAGGGCCTCGCTCCACCAGTCCCACTGGGGAATACCGAGACGCTCGATAGCCGGCGATGAGTTCATCATAAGCTTGGTCTTCTCTTCAAGAGTAAGCCGTTTGCATAGGTCGGCAGCACGCTCCTCTGAGGACAGGTTCGGATCCTGATAGGGGTACTTCTGGGCGACAGCGCTGCCGCACGAAAGAATTGCCACAGCTGCCGCGATTGCGAATTGTTTAATAATCATTGCAGTTTTAAGGTTAAAATTGTTTGCTCAACAAATGTACGCAATTTCCTGATAACCTCCAAGATTCTTAGTGTAATAATTACATTTAGGCTGATGCATCAGTCATAATCGTATATTACCTCGTCCCAGGCCACGCTGCCACCGGTCTGGTCGGTCGTGTAGGTGTAGATGCCGACATGAGGGCCTTTCCAATGGCCCTGCACCATTTCAAATTCATCGCCGATCGGCAGGAACCTCTCGCCGTCGGTGGAATATAGCAGCCGGTGATTGTTGCTTACGGCATCGAGTTCGGCGCGCAGCCACAGCATACCGGCCGGGACGGTAATATCGCTTATCGTGATTTCAGGGCCATTTTCGGTGTAAAGATGAGGCTTGCCGTTGACATTGGCGACTCCGGCTCCGCGAAGTTCCTTAGCCATGCATGTCACTCCGGCCCGTTGTCCGGGTTTCATGTTTTTTATATCGACACGAGCAGTAAAAGTTCCGCGATATCCCATCATTTTCTGTACAAGAGTGTTGGGCGAGTTACGCAGCGAGTCACCGTGCAGGGCAGTCAT
>CAZIPQ010000080.1:0-6887 GCA_964541165.1 uncultured Muribaculum sp. | reverse complement strand
ACGCGGCCCCGTTCCGGAGTGCTCTGGAAGTGCAGAAACCACCACTGGCTTCCGTCGGGCGAGTCGACCAGCGCGCCCTGATGAGGGCCGTTGATGTCGGTTGAGCCGCGTTCCAGGACCACTTTGCGCTCATACGGGCCATAGATGCTGTCGGAACGCAACACTGTCTGCCATCCGCGGCTTACTCCGCCTTCGGGAATAAGGATATAGTATTTTCCGTCAAATTTATGGACTTTCGGCCCCTCGGCCACCGAACCCTTGTACACGGTGACCCCCTCATCAAGCAACTCGCGTCCGTCAGGCGACATGCGGTGTACAATGATGGGGCCCGCGCGGTGACGGCTGCGCATCAGGTAGGCCTGTCCGTCCTCATCCCAGAAAGGACACGGATCCTCCCACTTCTCCACGGCTTTCACGAGGTGAAGCGGTTCCCACGGGCCTGCGGGATCGGTGGCCGTGGTCATGAACAATCCTTCATCGGGAGTGCAGAAATACACATAGAAACGTCCGTCATGATAGCGCAGCGCGGGAGCCCACGAGCCACCTGCGTAGTGACTGAATGTGTCCCATCCGGGATAGTCGAAACGGTCGTATATGTGGCTTATGATGCGCCAGTTGAGCAGGTCGGTCGATTCCAGAACCGGCATACCCATGAAATGGAAGTCGGAACATACCATATAGTAGCGGTCGCCGACACGTATTATGTCGGGATCGGAGTAGTCGGCGTTGAGTACCGGATTGATATACGTGCCGTTGCCCTGATCGCCCCACGACTTTACTTCGGCGCGGGTCAGCGTGGCGGTTAAGACGAGTATGAGTAGTGTCAGGTGTCTGATCATGGTCGTAATATGGTATTGAAAGGTTAACATCCCAAAATTAGCCAAAATCCTGCATTTTACAAAATAGGTTAATTAAAACTAATCGCAGCGACCTATACACGGGTAAGGTTGTTATAGTGATGAGAATTAAATATTGACAGTTATGAATGATCGACTGACTTACGAAGAGAAAAAAGAGTTGCCCGACTCGGTTTTCGGGCTTCCCGAACGCAGGGAATATCCGATGCCTGATGCGGCTCATGTACGCGCAGCCGAGGCTTATTTCCGTTATTGTCCCGAGGATCTGAAGCCTAAGCTGGCCCGTGCTATTCTGGCCCGAGCCAAAGAGTATGGGGTAGACGTGCAGAGTCCTACCGTATTGGAGTATGCGCAGCAATAGTGTGGCATAATTGTTCAAGCAATTGGCATGATAATAATAGGAGCGGTGGGTGGTTTATGGCTAACTTTGTCATAAACCACTCATTGTTTTATGAACTATCGTATACTGACCTTATTGTGCCTGACAGGAGCCTTCTTTTCATGCGGTAACCGTGGTAACGGTGTCACCGAATCCCTTCAGCAGCCGGTGCTGTTTGTATCATTGCCCGACGGGTGCCCTACGCCCGACGGTATGGCTGAGGATGCCGATGGAAATCTTGTCCTGGCATGTCCCAATTATGCCCGTCCCGAACTGCCGGGATGCCTGATGAAGATCACCCGCGACGGAAACGTCACGAAGTGGTTTGATGTGCCGGTTCATCCTGCCACCGGTGTGGCCCGGCCTATGGGTATAGCCTTTGATGATACCGGCGCCTTATATATCTGCGACAATCAGGGATGGAGCGATGCTCCCGACCTTCAAGGTCACGGACGTGTGCTCAAACTTACTTTTGACTCCGAGGGCAACATCGCCGATACCATCACCGTGGCCGATGGCATGGAGCATCCCAACGGAGTGCGTGTGCGCGACGGCAAGCTCTATGTTACCCAAAGTTCACTCAGCTCGATCCCTTCCGAAAAACTTGTTAGCGGAATCTACCGCTTCGATTGCAATGACCGTGACATCATGGTCACCAATACGCTTGCCGATTCCAACCTTATAACCACTGTCGTTACTCAAAATCCCGAAGTCCAGTACGGGCTTGACGGGCTTGTATTTGACAACGAGGGTAATCTGTATGCCGGTAATTTCGGTGATGCCGCTATCCACCGCATTACTTTTGCCCCTGACGGCAGCGTGGCCGACAATTCGGTGTGGGCCTGTGATACGACAGTGCTTAAATCAACCGACGGTCTGTGTATCGACGGTCAGGGAAATATCTATGTGGCCGACTTCTCGTCAAATGCGATAGCCGTGGTCACTCCCGACCGGAAGATAAGTCTGCTTGCTAAAAGCGGCGACTGTGACGGAGCCGACGGTGGTCTTGACCAGCCCGGCGAACCCTTTGTGTGGGGTGACAGCCTGATTGTGTCATGCTTTGACCTCGTTACCGGCCCCGACAAGGTAAACACCGGCCATGACCGTCCCTACACACTTACACGTCTAAATCTGTACAAAAATGGCGATAAGTAGAATTTCAGCACTATTGCTTGCTGCCGTAATGACTTCTGCGGCTGCAGCACAGATAAAGGGAGGTGATGAGCAAGGGATGGAGATTCCGGACGTGACTCAGCTTCCTGAAGACCGTGAAGCTATCGTCAGCGCCGTCAACGGCTGGTGGACCGAGGCTCATGCCGATATCGACAAGCGCATGTCGTGGTATAATGACGCTAAGTTTGGCTGTTTCATCCATTGGGGCCCGTACTCCGAACAGGCGGGTGTATGGAAAGGAAAACCGATTGGCGGTTATACCGAGCATCTGATGCGTAAGGCGACAATACCTGTCGAGCAATACAAGCGCGAGGTGGTGGCTCCGTTCAATCCGGCCGAGTTTGATGCCGATGAATGGATGGATCATGTGGCCGAGGCCGGGATGAAATATTTCATCATCACGGCCAAGCACCACGACGGGTTTGCCATGTTCCCTTCCGATGCCTATCCCTATGACATCCGCATGACCTCGTATAAAGGAGGCGATCCGATGATGCAGCTGCGTGATGCTGCCCGTCGGCGCGGTATAAAGTTTGGCTTCTATTATTCACATGCCTTTGACTGGGAGCATCCCGATGCCCCCGGCAATGACTGGGATTATGACAATCCCGGCGGTGATAAGCTGCTTGGCACCGCCAACTGGTGGACTACCGACTATAAGCACTTCCTCCCGCAGGCCGAGCGATATGTGGCCGAGAAGTCAATACCGCAGATAAAGGAACTTATCAAGCGGTATGATCCTGATATCTTGTGGTTTGACACCCCGGCCAAGTTACCGCTCTATCTCAACATCCGTATTCTCGAGGCAATACGCAGCGTCGATCCGCAACATAAGATTGTCGTAAACGGACGTCTCGTGCGCTTCGGCTCACAGAACATGGGCGATTACCGCAACACCGGCGACCGTGCCGCATATTTCCCCGTTACCGAGGGTCCCTGGGAGTCAATTCCCACAACCAACGACTCCTACGGCTACAGTGTGGTTGACACCATACGTAAGCCCGCCTCCCACTTCATTCAGCTCCTTGCCAGTGCGGCCTCCAAGGGCGGTAATATCCTAATGAATGTGGGCCCGATGGGCAATGGCCGCTGGGATGAGCGCGATGTGGAGATATTCCGAGGGGTTGGAAAATGGCTGGCTGTCAACGGCGAGAGCCTGTATGGCGCCGTGCGCACCGACCTGCCGCAGCAGCCGTGGGGAGTGACCACATGGCGGGGCGACACACTGTATGCCCATGTGTTTAACCGTCCCGCTGACGGTCGTCTGCGCATAGCCGGCCTGAAAGGCGACGTTATCGCTGCGCGCTATCTTGCCGATAACTCCTTGAAACCCGCTTATGGCCGTATATCAGATGATGACTATGAGATGATATTACCCGAGCAGTTACCTGATCCGGTCAATACGGTAATAGCCCTTACCGTGGCCAACCGAAAGCCTGTGACCGCACCCCGGCTGCTTGATCCTGCACTACCCAATGTGCTCTATACGTTTGATGCCACCCTTCATGGCCGCGGACTCGGCTATGGTGACGGTAAGCGCAACCGCAATCATGTGAAGAACTGGACTGACAATTCCCAGAGTATGTCATGGCAGACCCGCGCAGCCGCTCCGGGCAAATATACGGTGACTCTTGACTATAATACGGTTGGTGCCGATGATAACGGGATTGTCGTGGTTGAAGTGGGTGATCAGCGTTGGGAGGTGCCCTATACCGGTCATCCGGAGCGGAAAGGAGTGAATACACTTCAGGTCGGCACGGTTACGCTGCCTGCCGGACCGGTGAATTGTCACCTTAAAGGCCACAGTCATTCCGGAGAGCAGTATATGACTCCTATTGCCGTGACCCTTATCCCTGTTTGATCCGATAATATGCGTTAGCAACAGTATATTAAATAATTGAGTTATAAATTGCACCCCGAAGGTCTGATACCGGACTTTCGGGGTGTCGTCTCTAAATATAAAAGTATTAGGTATCTCGGATATTTTGCTTAAATTTGTACTGAAATTATCAGGATGTCAATGACAAACAAACATATTCTAACCGCGGCTCTACTAATGGGTGCCACTATTGTTCCTGCCGGAGCCGCTACTTTTGATGATGATTCACTTTCCACCGATCTTGATGAGGTTGTAATCACCACACGTGTAAGCTCTACGCGCAAACTGCGTGGATCGGTCACCAATACCGATCTCATATCAGGTGCCGAACTGTGTCGTGCCGCATGTTGTAATCTCGGTGAGAGCTTCACGACCAACCCGTCGGTCGATGTAAGTTATTCCGATGCGGCTTCAGGTTCCAAGCAGATCAAGCTCCTCGGACTTTCAGGCACATACGTGCAGATGCTTACGGAGAACTTTCCTAATATGCGTGGAGCTTCGGCTCCGTTTGCGCTTAATTATGTGCCCGGCAACTGGATGCAGTCAATTCAGGTGTCGAAAGGTGCAAGTTCCGTGAAAAACGGTTATGAGTCAGTGACCGGGCAGATCAATGTGGAGATGCTCAAGCCGCAGAGTGACGAAAACCTGCTTGCAAATTTCTTTGTCAATCATCAGGGGAAGCTCGAAGGTAACTTTGCCGGTAATCTGCATCTGCCGCACCGTTGGTCCACAGGCCTGTTGCTGCATGCCGAGAACACGTTTGAAACTCACGATACCAACCATGACGGATTTGCCGACATGCCCGATGTATACCAGTTGAGTGGAATGAACCGGTGGGCTCACATGGGCGAGAAATACGTATTTCAGGCCGGTTTGAAATTCCTTGAGGAGCGTCGACGCAGCGGACAGATCACCCATCATGGCGGAGAACGCCCGAAAGACCCGTATCTGATCAATATCCGCACTCACCGCTGGGAGGGCTTTGCTAAAAATGCCTACATATTTGACAAGGAAAACAACGGTAACGTGGCCCTGATACTCTCAGGCTCCAATCATGACCAGCGGTCGGACTACGGAGTGCGTATGTATGACGTGCTCCAGCGTGAGTTATACGCGTCACTTATGTTTGAGCGCAATTTCGGCAGCTACCATTCACTGTCTACCGGCTTGAGCATGAACCACGACTACTACAAGGAGCAATACCGCCTTGAACGTGATGCAGCGATGCTTCCGGTACATTCACGCGACAAGGAGACTGTGTCAGGTGTATATGCGCAGTACACGTTCAACTACGATTCGCGCCTGCTTGCGATGGCCGGCGTGCGTTACGATTACAGCTCTCTATATGGAAGCATGTTTACTCCGCGTCTGCATCTCAAATGGCATGTTTCCGACTATCTGACGATCCACGGATCAGCGGGAAAGGGCTACCGCACTCCGCATCCGATGGCTGACAACAGCTATCTTCTCGCGTCATCACGGCAGATAATCATTGACGATAATCTGCTGCAGGAGGAGGCATGGAATTACGGTGGCGGACTGTCAGGAAAGCTCTCACTGTTTGACCAGCCGCTGAGTTGGAGTACGGAGTATTACTATACCAATTTCCGTCACCAGACGGTGATTGATCTCGATATGGACCCTCATGCCGTGTTTATCCGTAATCTTACCGGTAAGTCCTACTCTCATGCCGCACAGGCCGAGGTGACTTACGATCCTATCTCCGAACTGTCATTTACCGTGGCTTACCGCTATACCGACGCCCGTGCCGATTATGGCGGCCGGCTGCAGGCCAAGCCTCTCGCATCCAAGTCCAAGGGGCTTCTGACGGTCAATTATTCGCCAATGATGGGCCTGTGGCAGATTGACGCCACACTGGTGATCAATGGCGGAGGCCGTATGCCTACTCCTGCCACGCTCGACGGCCAGATGCTGTGGCAGCCTACCTACAAGGCTTATCCTACGCTTAACCTGCAGGTTACCCGCAATTTCCGCCATTGGGCTGTATATGTGGGAGGTGAGAATCTTACCGGCTACCGTCAGAAAAATCCTATTATCGGCGCCAATGACCCGTGGAGCGATCATTTTGACGCCACAATGGTCTACGGCCCTATTGATGGGGCGATGTTCTACGCCGGCTTCCGTTACACCCTTTCCCGTGATTGATAATTCTATTTAATTCAATACTTTATACTTTATGAAATCTATCTTATCAAAACTGGCATTTATCCTCGTGATGCTTGTGGCTTCATGCTCGTTCTCGGCAATGGCCGCACCCAAGGATCAGAAAAAAGTTGAAACTATCGTATATCACCTCAATCCCGGCATGTCATGTCAGAAGTGTGCCGACAAGATCAAGTCAAACCTTCGCTTCGAGAAAGGCGTCAAGGCTATCGACCCCGTAGTCGCCGATCAGACCGTGACAGTGAAGTTTGATCCCCGCAAGACCACCTCTCAGGCTATCGTAGACGCACTTGCAAAACTCGGCTACGGAACCACAGCCACAGGCGAAGCCCCTGCCGGTGAGCAATCGACAGTAAACTGCGAAAAATAATCACCGCATATCATAAAGTAAGCAGGAGAACCGCCCCCATCGGTA
>CAZIPQ010000079.1:0-11559 GCA_964541165.1 uncultured Muribaculum sp. | reverse complement strand
TATACTACAAGGATGGAATACCTCATCTGCTTAATGAGGACAAGCTGCCGCTGCTGTTGCCTGAAGTTGACAAGTATCTTCCTACCGAGACAGGTGAGCCGCCGCTGGGACGTGCGAAGAACTGGTGCACCGAGGAGGGTTATCCTCTTGAACTCAACACCATGCCCGGTTTTGCAGGTTCGTCGGCCTACTATCTACGCTATATGGATCCCCGTAACAACGATGCTCTCGTATCGCGTGAGGCCAACAATTACTGGCAGGATGTCGATCTGTATATAGGCGGTACCGAACATGCTACCGGTCACCTGATTTACAGCCGTTTCTGGAATAAATTCCTCTATGACCTCGGTGAAGTGGTAAAGGATGAGCCTTTCCGCAAACTTATAAACCAGGGTATGATTCAGGGCCGTTCCAACTTCGTGTACCGTATCAAGGATACCAATACCTTTGTATCGGCCGGTCTTAAGGATCAGTATGATGTCACTCCGATCCATGTGGATGTCAATATAGTAAGCAACGATATTCTTGATCTGGAGCGTTTCAAGGCATGGCGTCCGGAATTTGCCACAGCCGAGTTCATACTTGAGGATGGCAAATATGTATGCGGATACGCTGTCGAGAAGATGTCAAAGTCGATGTTCAACGTTGTCAATCCCGATGACATTGTGGAGCGTTACGGTGCCGACACACTGCGTCTGTACGAGATGTTCCTCGGCCCGCTGGAGCAGAGCAAGCCTTGGGATACCAACGGTATTGACGGTGTCAACCGCTTCCTGAAGCGTCTCTGGGGTCTCTTCTACAAGGGTGACAACTGTATAGTCACCGATGAGGCTCCCTCAAAGGAGGCTCTTAAGTCGATCCATAAGCTGATCAAGAAGGTGACCGCCGACATAGAGAATTTCTCTTACAACACCTCAATAGCTGCATTCATGATATGTGTCAACGAGCTCAACTCAATGAAATGCCATAGCCGCGAGGTGCTGGAGGATCTCGTCATACTGCTGGCTCCGTTTGCTCCTCACATCACTGAGGAACTGTGGCATTCGGCACTCGGTCACGACACTACCATCTGTGATGCCAAGTGGCCGTCATTCAATGAGGAATATCTCAAGGAATCAGCTGTGACCATGGCCGTGTCATTCAATGGCAAGGCACGTTACAACATCGAGGTACCGGTGGATATGCCTTCAGAAGAGGTGCAGAAAGTGGCGCTTGCCCATGAGAATGCAGCCCGCTGGATCGACGGCAAGAATGTGATGAAAGTCATAGTGGTTCCCGGCAAGATTGTAAACGTGGTGGTCAAGTAATGAAGCAACTTGTATTTGCTACCAACAATCCCCATAAACTACAGGAAATCCGGGCTATACTCGGTCCGGATTTCCTTGTAAAAGGGCTTGGAGATATAGGCTGTACGGAGGATATTCCTGAGACAGCCGATACTCTCGAAGGTAATGCCGCCATAAAAGCCCGTTACGTAAAAGAGCATTACGGCTACGACTGTTTTGCCGACGACACAGGGCTTGAGGTGACGGCACTTGGAGGTGCTCCGGGTGTATATTCGGCCCGTTATGCCGGTCCGGGTCATGACTCGGATGCCAATGTGGCTCTTTTACTTAAGAATATGAAAAATGCAGATGATCGTTCGGCGCGGTTCCGTACGGTCATAGCCCTTACCGAAGGTGATGAGATCAAGGAATTTGAAGGCATCGTCAACGGTCATATCATAGACTCGCTGCGTGGTGAAGGGGGTTTCGGATATGATCCTGTATTTGTGCCTGAAGGTTATGATCTGACCTTTGCCGAACTTTCAGCTGAAGAGAAAAACAGCATAAGCCACCGCGGACGTGCCGTGGCAGCCCTGCTGAAGTATCTTACTGAAAAATAATATAACTCTCCCCTACTTTCTCCTGAACTATGAAACGACTTATTACGAGTGTGTTCCTTGCAGTGGCTGTGTGGCTCGTATCGTATGCCGCGCTCCCTGTGGGACATTGGAAAATATATGACAACTTCAGTTTTGAAGTAAATTCTGTCATCGATACACCGCATAAAGTGTATTACGTGACTGACGGAAATCTATTTGCCTATGATAAGCAGAATGATGAAACGAAAGGATATAACCGTGGTACCGGGCTCAGCGATGTGCAGGTAAGCGACATCCATTATAACCCGGAAAAAGGCTATCTGCTGGTATTCTACGTGTCAGGTAACATTGATGTGCTGTATGATGACGGTAGGATTATAAATATGCCTGACATCAGTGAGGCACGAAATGTGAGCAACCGTACTTTGAATGATGCCGATTTCAATGGTGACACAGCGTATGTAGGCACAGGATTTGGTGTCGTGACATTTGACATGAATCGCCATTGCGTCATTGAATCCGGTATTTACAATAAGAACGTGGGCGGTATAACCGTAATCGGTGACAAGCTGCTGATTATTGCCGATAATGAGGTAAGCTGGCTGCCGTTGTCGTCACGCCTCAACAGTTATGAAAACTTCACGCCTGTCGGTACATGGGAAAATGCCAAGTATCTTCAGGCTATCGGTCCCGGTAAGGTGATGGCCGGCTATACCCATGGAGGTAATTTTATACTTGACATTGATTTTAATGAGGGTAAATTTACCGCTACTGATACATATCTGTATGGCATCGGAAAGGCTACGCGTGTCGGTGACAAGCTGTTGGTGGCCGATTGGTCGGCCTACAAGTTTTTTGATGCCGATGGCAACTCTGACAGGCATTATGTGATACCTGAGGAATTTAAAGTGCCCGGAATGCAGTTTCAGATGCGTGTCAGCACATGTGATCCATCACGCGGATTGTGGTATCTGACACCTGACGGTCTCGGACATTGCGACAAGGATTACTCTGTTGACCGTACACCGGCTAAACCTCAGGCCACCACCATGCACAAAGGCATAGGCTCGATACGTGTAGGTAAAGCATCGCCCGCTACGGTATATATGATGAACAGGACGTTCAGCCGTGCCAGCGCGATAAATAATCAGCAGGGTTATATGTCGATCAATGCGCTTGATGACGGCTGGGTTACCGATATCACTCCGTCAGTAACCGATGTCGAGATACTTAACAGCAATTCGGACAGCCGGCTTAAACCCGGTTTTACATTAGTGGAAGATAATACCGATCCGGGTACCATTTATGTGGGAACGTGGTTTGAAGGAATATATAAGATTAAGGACGGCAAGCAGATAGCCAAATACGATTGGCGCAATATGCCTGTCGGTCTGGATTATATAATGGCTTGTGCCGATATAGCGATGGATACCCGCGGTAATCTGTGGGTATATACCTTCAATGCTAATAATGACCGCTTTGTCGGTGTGCTGCCGGCATCGAAGGTAAAGGCCGACAATGTAACCAAGGCTGACTGGATACCGGTAAACACTCCCGATTTCGGTACGTACGATACACGCGACGCAACTATTCTGCCGCTTACACATACACCTGATATGGTGCTGATTGCTGACGGACATATTCCTAATAATCTGCTCGTGTATAATTACAACAGCACCGCCGACAGCAATACGGATGACCGCTGGTATAAATGGCCGGAATTTACCGATCAGGACGGTCGTTCGGTAGGATCTGTTGCAATATATGACATGGCTGAGGATCATGACGGCGCCGTGTGGCTTGCCACTGCGAGCGGTGTGCTGGTAATCCACCGTCCGGCATCGATGCTTGATGCTTCAGGCACTGTGGAACGTGTGAAAGTGCCCCGTAACGATGGTACTGTGTATGCTGACTATCTTTTGGATAATCAAAAAGTTACCGGAGTGGCTGTAGATGCCGCCAACCGCAAGTGGCTCTCAACATCGGCATCCGGAGTATATCTTGTGAGTCCCGACGGTAAGGAGATAATAGCCCATTATACAGTCGACAACTCCCCTCTCCCGACCAATGAGATTGCATGTATAGAGTGTGCCGCCGATGACAACAAGGTTTATATGGGCACCCGCTACGGACTGGTGGAATATAGTTCTGATGCAGCTCCGGCTGCCGCTGATTACAGTGATATATATGCTTATCCCAACCCTGTACGTCCCGATTACCGCGGACTTATCACTGTCACCGGACTGATGGATGATTCGCTTGTCAAAATAGCCGATACAGCCGGTAATGTGGTGTTTCAGGGCCGTTCCAACGGCGGCATGATCACCTGGGACGGATGCGACAGCGGCGGTAACCGCGTGGCTACCGGTGTGTACCTCGTATTGGTGTCATCGGGCAGTGACGGCGGGTCTTCGTCGGGTGCGGCCACCAAAATCATGATTGTGAATTAATCAAAATAGTTATCTGCCACGTTATAGAATAAAATAACACTTAAATACTATGTCAATGAAACTTCAATATATCGATGATGAGGACAAGTGCTACGGCGTGACCGGTATGGCAATAGGTATCACCGTATGTGATGCCGACGGACTGATCACGGCCATTTCACTTGATGCTCCTGAAGAGGATACCGTGGAATTTTCACCTGAATATTATTTCAACGGCAATCCGCGTCTGTCGGCCAAAGTGTCGTGGAACCATATCCTCAATCATTTCAACGTGTCGATGAACATGCTTATCAGCAATGTATTGTGCCGTAGCTATGTACATCGTTCCGAGCAGCTTTCCGACGATATCCGCACCTCGCTGCTGAAATTACTTGATGAAGAGGGCCGTGAATCATGTATGCTTGAAAGTGACGAGATCGAGCGTATGTTCAATAAAAATCTCAATTACATGCATCGTGTGTTCAGCCATACGGGAGTAAAGAATCTTGCCCGTGAATTTGCCGAGGAGCTGCGTGTGTCACGACGCATGACGCGCGGTGAGATCCTTGAGAAGCTTGCCGCTTTACAGGTATTGTAGAAAATAGGATAACTACAGATATGATGACAGGGAGTGCTGTTTACAGCATTCCCTGTTCTACTAATGTACATACCCGCTCCACGATGGCGTCATCATCGTTTTTATTGGGGTTGTAGCCGGTTTTAAGATTAACGCCGAAGAATTTACCGAACGTCTGCCAGAAACCGGCTCTGAAGGTGCCTAAAAACGCTTTCAGGATAGCATAGCTGCTTTGGTCTGTCTCGCGGTTGATCAGCTTGACAAGCATTTTTCCCTGTGATCGGGTAAATTTCTTCAATTCCGGCTTGTATTGGGCGAAGATCTCCTTTTCCATGGCTTTCAGATAGTCCTCACGCTCTTTCTGGGTTGGAAAAGTCTCGATATATTCGTAGGTTTCCAGCAATGTCTCGGCTATCAGCTTTGCGTATGGAAGGGTACGCTTCACATCGCGTACTGTGCGCCAATAGAATTGCTCCTGCTTTTTATTCTTGAATTTAAGCGGAGGATATACCGTCACTTCGCGCAATACAACCATAAGGGCCGTGTCACCCTCTTCCGTCACGAAGTGATAGCGTCCTTTTATGGGCTTCACACGCGGATCGGGCGGCGCGGGCACGCCGTTATCGGACTGTTGCGCCGATATGCCGCACAATGATCCGAATAATGTCATTAATATCACGATAATAGTGACTCTCATGGCATTATAACGCGTAGCGACACCAATTGATTGCTCAACAAACGTTAATTCGTGCCGTGGGGATAATCGACTGTATAGTGGAGGCCTCTTGACTCCTTCCTTTCCATGGCCTGACGCATGATCAGATAGCCCACGTTGATGATGTTGCGGAGTTCACATATCTCGCGGCTTGCCTTGGAACACTTGAACAGGCGTTCAGTCTCTTCATAGAGAATGTCAAGACGGTTCCATGCACGTTTCAGGCGCAGGTCGCTGCGCACAATACCTACATAGGCCGACATTATCTGGCCGACTTCCTTGATACTTTGTGTTATAAGTACCATCTCCTCGTTGTTGCGCGTACCCTCGTCGTTCCATTGCGGCACGTCATGACGCAGTGTGTAATGATCCTTTACCTCGATGGCATGGCGTGCGGCAGCGTCAGCATATACGACAGCTTCGATCAGTGAATTGGAGGCGAGTCGGTTGCCACCGTGCAGACCTGTGCAGGAACATTCGCCGACAGCATAGAGCCGCTTTATCGATGACTCGGCGTTGCCGTCGACCTTTATACCGCCGCAAAGGTAATGGGCTGCAGGTGCCACGGGAATATAGTCCTTGGTGATATCTATTCCGAGTTCGAGACAGTGCTGGTAGATATTGGGGAAGTGGCGGCGTGTCTCCTCGGGATCTTTATGGGTCACATCGAGGTATACATGATCATAGCCGTGCAGTTTCATTTCCGAGTCGATGGCACGGGCCACTATGTCGCGCGGAGCGAGTGACAGGCGCGGATCATATTTCTGCATGAATTCCTCGCCCTTTTTGTTGCGCAGCACGGCTCCGTAGCCGCGCATGGCCTCGGTGATGAGAAATGACGGACGATCGCCGGGGTGATACAGGGCCGTTGGGTGAAACTGTATGAACTCCATATCCTTCACAGTACCTTTTGCACGGTATACCATAGCAATGCCGTCGCCTGTGGCTACAAGAGGATTGGTAGTGGTGGTATATACAGCTCCGACTCCGCCGGTGGCCATAAGGGTGATTTTTGACAGGAATGTGTCTACCTGACCGTTTTCCTCATTGAGGATATAGGCACCGAAACAAGTGATGTCAGGCGTGCGTCGTGTTACGATACGTCCGAGATGATGCTGCGTGATGATCTCGATTGCAAAATGGTGCTCGAATATATCTATATTGGGATTATTGCGCACTGCTTTTACAAGGCTCTCCTGTATCTCGGCACCGGTGTTGTCCTGATGGTGCAGGATGCGGAATTCCGAATGTCCGCCCTCGCGGTGCAGGTCAAATTCACCACGCTCATTCTTATCAAATTCCACACCCCAGTCGATGAGGGCGCGTATCTGTTCAGGTGCACCTTTTACGACGCGTTCCACAGCATCGCGGTCACTCAGCCAGTCACCGGCTATCATGGTGTCCTCGATATGCTTGTCAAAGTTGTCCACCTCAAGATTGGTCACCGAGGCTACACCGCCCTGTGCGAAATAGGTATTGGCCTCTTCAAGGGTGGTCTTGCATATAAGGGCTACACGGCCTGTTTCGGCCACTTTAAGTGCGAAGCTCATACCGGCTATGCCTGAGCCTATCACCAGATAATCATATTCGTAAGTCATAACACGTACGTTAGTAGGCACAAAGTTACTGCAAACCTTCAACTAATCAAAAAAATTCTTAGTAACTTTGTATTCTGTAAAAATACTCTACTGTCTGCAATACAATAATGGATTTTTTGATATGTCTGAATGACTGGCCCATCATCTGTGCGGGATTGTGTATTGTCATCGCATTGACGGCTATGTCGCTTTATATAGTGCGCCTTGTGGGCGTGCTGCATGCTGTGAGGAGACAATCCTCTGAGCCAGAACCTACTGATGTGCCGCCGGTATCGGTCATTGTATTCACTCATAATGATGCGGATGGTCTCACCGAAGTGCTTTCGCAGATAAAAGGACAGGATTATCCGGCACCGCTTGATGTCATCGTGGTCAATGACGGTAAGGAGGAGTCGGTGGGTGATATTGTTGCTTCCATGGGTGCGTCGTGGCCTGAATTGCGCATCACTTTCACTCCTACTTCCGTACGTAATGTATCACGGCGCAAACTGGCCGTCACTCTGGGCCTTAAAGCCGCCATGTATGATGCCGTGGTGCTTGTGACTTCTTCGAGCCGAATAGATTCGCCTTATTGGCTGCGCCGTATGACGGCTCCCTTTGCTGATCCTGAATGTGAGGTAGTGGTGGGATATGCCTATCCTGATCCGGAGGCTGATCATCGCTGGGGTGCGCTTGTGCGTGCCCATGAGTCACTTATCGGTGCGGTACATTATCTCGGAGCGGCGCTTACCGGCATGCCTTATCGCGGCGACGGCGACAACCTCGCTTACCGTCGCTCAAAGTTCTTTGCCATGCGTGGTTTCAGCAATTCACTCAATCTGCATTACGGTGATGACGATATTTTCGTGTGTGATGCCGCCGAGGAAAACAATGTGCGTGTGGCTGTCAGTACACAGGCTCAGGTAAGAGTGATCAATGAGGATCCTGTTGAGACTTACCGCTTCAAGCAATACCGCTACGGCTACACCGCACGCTATTGCAGCCGCGGACGCACACGCTTCTACACACTTGTGTTTGTCCTGATGTGGATATGGCTGGCCCTGTTGGTTTCTGCTGTCGCAGGCGGTTACAGCAGTATTCCGGTCCTTGTTATGTCCGGTGTGTCATGTCTTGTATTGTGGGTGCCTCTTATGGTGGTCTGGTACAAGTTGTCCCGTGCCCTTAACAGCCGCCACATGCTGTGGTCGGTGCCCTGGCTCATCATGACGCGCCCGCTGCGCAACATACTCGGCCGCTGGCGTGCTTCACGTGTTCATGCCAAGCACTTTGCATGGCAGTCGATAGGCGATAATGTATGACGTGTAAACTTTTGTCAGGCGGTTCATTTTTACTATTTTTGTAGTTATTAGATGTTAAGTTATGCGACCGATATTTCTTATAGGCTATATGGGCAGTGGCAAGTCGACACTCGGACGCCTCGTGAGTGAGCTTACCGGGATAGAGTTTATCGATCTTGACGCCTATATCGAGAGCCGTTTTCATTCTACAGTCAAGGATATTTTCGCTGAGCGTGGTGAGGATGGCTTCCGTAATATCGAGCGCGCCATGCTGCACGAGGTGGGGGAGTTTGAAAATGTCCTCATAGCCTGCGGCGGCGGTACTCCATGTTTTTTCGACAACATGGACTGGATGAATGATCACGGCACTACGGTATATCTTGACACATCGGTGGAAAAACTTTTCAGCCGTCTGAAACGCGGGCGCAACAAGCGACCTCTCATAGCTCAAAAAACCGATGATGAGCTGCGTCAGTTTATAGTCGAGGCACTTGCATCACGTATGCCTCATTACAGTAAGGCAACTGAGGTATTCCGTACCGATCTGATGGAAAATGAAAGCGAGAAGGCTGATACGGCACGTCGCTTCATAAGCAGTTTTAATATAAAAGACTCACGTGGCTAACTATGATTGCTGACTCTGAATTTACCCCTCAGCCTCAGGAAGTTGAGGTGGCGCGTGCACCGCGCAGGTTTACCATCGGTCTACCGGCTGTCCCGGCAGTGGCCGATGCGCGTTTTCCGCTTACTCCCGAGGCAGTGGCCATGTTGGTTGACTCGGGTTATACTGTGAAAGTACAGGAGGGTGCCGGTAATATCATTCATTATACCGACCGTCAGTATCTTTCGGCCGGTGCGGATCTCGTGAGCCGTGAAGATGCCTGGGGAGCGGATATCGTGCTGTATCTTATGATGCCCGAATGTGCCGAGGTGCGGCTTATGCGCCGTCGTGGGACGCTCATAACCCTGCAGGCCGATGAAAAGATCAATGGTGCCGTGCTCCGTGAGCTGATGCGCATGAATATTCTTACTCTTGCCGTTGATCGTGTGGCCGACAGCAGGGGCAATGCTCCCTTCCATGATATTCTCGCCGAAATTGACGGCCGTGCGGCCGTTATCAGGAGTGTGTCGATGATGGCCGATCCCGAGAATGGAAAAGGCATCCTGCCTGGGGGTGTGGCCGGAGTCGTGCCGTGTGAGTACACGGTGATAGGGTCGGGGATAGCCGCCTGTGCCGCCGCAATGTCGGCAATCGGTCTCGGTGCCACGGTCAGGATGCTTGACAACGATGTCTATACGCTGCGTCATGCCGTAGAGCGGGTAGGATCGGCACTTATCACTTCAGTGCTTCATCCGCGCGTTCTGAGCAATGCCCTGCGTTCGGCCGATGTGGTGATTGTCACCGACATGTCGTCGCCGTGTGTCATTGATGCCGAGGTGGCTTCAGTGATGAAAAAAGGGGTAATTGTGATAGATCTCTGTTGTCGTCCGGGCAATACGGTGCCTTCAGCCAATTGCCTGCATGGAGTAGGGGGCGCAGTGCGTCGTACTGCCGCTATGGCTCTCGGAAATGCCTTTATTACGCTGCTTCACGACGTCATGGAGTGTGACGGTGCGCTTAATTGTGTCAAGATGCGTCGCGGGATTCAGGAGGCCGTGATCACATATATGGGTAAGGTGGTCAATGAACGCGTAGCCCGTATGGTGGGAATGCGCGCCATTGATATCCGCATATTGCTTAACTGTTGCTGAAACTATTGCGATGGCTCAACGGAAATTTTATGTAGTGTGGGAGGGTCGCAGTCCCGGTATATATGACAGCTGGGAGGAGTGCAAGGATCAGGTTGAAGGATTTCCGGGTGCCCGCTACAAGGCCTATTCCTCGCAGGATGAAGCTACGGCTGCTTTCCGGGGCAATCCTGATAGCGAGATGTATGCCCTGAGGGCTATAGCGCGTCGGAAACCGGTCATAGTCAATTATGATGCCTTTCCAGAGATCAATCAGAAGGCGATAGCTGTCGATGCCGCTTGTGCCGGCAATCCCGGCATGATGGAATATCGCGGGGTGGATGTAGGCACCGGTGCCGAGCTGTTTCACTTTGGCCCTGTTCCTGACGGCACCAACAATATAGGCGAGTTTCTCGCTCTGGTGCACGGGCTGGCGCTCTGTACCCAGCATGGATGGACCATGCCGATTTATTCCGACAGTGTCACCGCACAAGCATGGCTGCGTAACCGCCATGCAAAGACCAATCTTGCACGTACCCCTCGTAACGCACGTATATTCGAGCTTATAGAACGTGCTGAAAAGTGGCTCGCCACCCACAGATATATCAACCCCATCCTGAAATGGAATACAGAGGAATGGGGGGAGATCCCGGCCGATTTCGGACGGAAATAAAAAAGCCTCGTGGGTCACACGAGGCTGATTGTTAATGGAGTAGGGGATTGGTGACTATAATTAGTCGGCATCCTCTTCTATTGAAAAGTCATCGGGAAACAGAGATTCGTCGTCAAGATCGAGATCTTTGTCGGCCATCTCCTTAGGCTCTTCGGCTTTAGTATCCTTTACGGCCAGTTTAATCTTCTTTTTGCTTTCGGGCTTTGATGCGCTGTCATCGTTGCCTTTCAGGGCATCCATGATTTTTGCCTCAAGCTCTTCGGCAAGTTCGGGATTGTCGGCTATCATACGTTTGGCTGCCACGCTGCCCTGAGCCAGTTTCTGGCCGTCATAGCTGAACCATGAGCCGCTCTTGCTGATGATGCCAAGTTCAACACCCAGGTCGAGTATCTCGCCTGACTTGCTGATGCCTTCGCCAAACATGATGTCAAATTCAGCACGCTTGAATGGAGGCGCCACCTTGTTCTTGACAACTTTTACCTTAGTGTGGCGTCCGAGCACATCCTCGCCCTCCTTGATGGTAGAGGTAGGACGTATATCGATACGTACCGATGCGTAGAATTTAAGGGCGTTACCGCCGGTTGTGGTTTCTGACGGACCAAACATCACGCCAATCTTGTCGCGGAGCTGGTTGATGAATATACCCATCGAAGACATCACTCCCATCGAAGACCTCAACTACGAAGGTGTCGACCCTC
>CAZIPQ010000078.1:0-11687 GCA_964541165.1 uncultured Muribaculum sp. | reverse complement strand
CCGTCATGACCGTAGATGAGCTGACCATTGGCTACGATACCGCTGCCGACACCTGTGTCGAGGGTTATCATGATAAAGTCTTTCATACCGCGTGCGGCACCGTAGGTCATCTCGCCGATGGCGGCGGCGTTGGCGTCGTTGGTGATCACGACAGGAAGCTCAAATGCCTCCTCAAGCATCTCGGCAAACGGGATGGGACCCTTCCAGGGCAGGTTGGGAGTATTACCTATCATGCCGGTGTAATAGTTGGCATTGGGAGCGCCCACACCGATACCTGCAATCTTGTCCTCGGCGTCATGATTTTTAATCAGCGTCATGAGGGCTTCCTTCAGTTCAGCGATATAATCCTTGATGTCAGGGTGCTTGCCTGTCTTGATAGAGCTGCTGGCTATGATATTGCCTCGCGCATCCACGATGCCGAATACGGTGTTGGTTCCGCCTATGTCGATTCCGACTACATAAGGTTTCATTGTTAGTGGGTGTTTTTTAGGGTTATATAAAAGTCTGTACGCAAAGATAACCAATATTTCCGAGTATCTTCAAACAAGAAACCACTAAATAATTGTAAAGGTTGGAAATATCGCGTAATTTTGCACCAAATTAACCAATCTGATGACTCAACCGCATAATACACTGCATAACGCCTGGGACCGCGAACACCTGTGGCACCCCTATACCTCAACCATCGATCCGCTGCCGACCTATATGGTCGACTCGGCCAGCGGCGACACAATACGCCTCGCCGACGGCACCGAGCTTATCGACGGCATGTCATCGTGGTGGTGCATGATCCACGGATACAATAACCCGGTCATAAACGCCGCCGCCAAGGCACAGATCGACCGCATGTCGCATGTGATGTTCGGCGGCCTCACCCATGAGCCGGCCGTCACGCTCGGCAAGATGCTCCTTGAGATGGCACCCGACAATATGCACAACATATTCTACGCAGACTCGGGCTCGGTGGCTGTCGAAGTGGCGATGAAGATGGCCGTACAAGCTTCCATAGCCCGCAGCGGCGACCACGGCAAGACCAATTTCGTGACCATCCGACGCGGCTATCACGGCGACACCTGGAACGCCATGAGCGTGTGCGATCCCGTGACCGGCATGCACGGAGCCTTCGGCCCGGCACTACCTGTGCGCTACTTTGTCGAGGCACCTTCGGTAGGCTTTTACGACGAGTGGCGCCCCGAGGCTGTCAGTGAGCTTGAGAAGGTGATAAGCGAACACCATGAGGAGCTTGCGGCACTGATACTCGAGCCGATCGTACAGGGTGCCGGGGGCATGAGGTTCTACCATCCGCAGTATCTCGTCGAGGCACGCCGCCTCTGTGACCGCTACGGACTCTACCTGATATTTGACGAGATCGCCACCGGCTTCTGGCGCACCGGCAAGGCATTTGCCTGGGAATGGGCCGGCGTGAAGCCCGACATAATGTGCATCGGCAAGGGCCTTACCGCCGGCTACATGACAATGAGCGCGGTGCTTACCACCCGCGAGGTGGCCGACACGATCTCGCGCGGCGAGGCAGGGGTGATGATGCACGGCCCCACGTTCATGGCCAATCCGCTGGCATGTGCCGTGGCTGTCGCATCGCTCGGACTGCTCAACAGCCAGGACATGGAAGCGAGGGTAAAACACCTTGAAGGCATCATAAAGGAGGAGCTTGCCCCGGCAGCCGCACTTGACAGCGTAAACGACGTGCGCGTACTCGGCACCATCGGAGTGGTCGAGATGAAAGAGCCGGTCAATGTTGGCGAATTCCAGCGCCGCTGCGTGGAACACGGTATATGGGTAAGACCCTTCGGACGCAACGTGTACATCATGCCCCCCTACATCATCAGCGACGACAATCTGCGCAGGCTATGCCGCGAAATGCTTCAGATACTCCCGCAATGAGCTATTATACCGATACATTGAGCCGCCTCGGCGAGACAGGCAATCTGCGCAGCATACCTGACGGAGCGTCACCGGCAGCCGTCGACTTCTCGACCAACGACTACATGGGCCTCGCCTCACGCCGCGACCTTCAGGAACGCTTCATGGCCGATCCGGAGCTTCGCATGACCCCCATGAGCTCGTCGGCATCGCGTCTGCTGGCCTCGCACCAGCAGGAACATTCAGCACTTGAAAGCCTGCTATCGACACTTTACGGAAGGGATATACTCCTGTTTAACAGCGGTTACCACGCCAATACCGGCATAATCTCGTCGCTTGCCGAGGGATCGTGTCACATCGTGGCCGACAAGCTTGTACACGCCTCGATAATCGACGGCATGGTGCTGTCACGCGCCCGCTTCACCCGATTTGCCCACAACAATATGGAGCAGCTCGACCGCATACTGGCCAAAGTGACTCCTACGGCCGAACGTGTACTCGTAGTAACCGAATCAGTTTTCAGCATGGACGGTGACAGCGCCGACATAGAGGCTCTCGTCAACCTTAAGCGCCGCTACCCCAACCTGCTGCTTTATATCGACGAGGCTCATGCCTTCGGAGCGTGCGGTGACCAGGGCCTCGGACTGGCTTACCGCTATCCTGAGGTCGATGTCATCGTCGGCACCTTCGGAAAGGCCGCCGCCTCGGCCGGAGCTTTTGCCGCCGTTGCCCCCGATATCAGGAAATATCTCGTCAACCGCGCCCGCAGTTTCATCTTCTCGACAGCCCTACCCCCCATAACGTCGGCCTGGACCCGCTTTATGATCGGGCAGCTTATCGGCATGGATGCCGAGCGGAGTCACCTAAAGCACCTCAGCGCCATGCTGCACTCGGCACTGTCTGACGGCACCGGCACCCCAAGTCACATACAACCGCTTATCATAGGCGATCCGGTGAAGGCGGTCAGCATGTCACAGCAGCTGCTGGCGCTCGGCTACAAGGCTTTACCGATACGCACACCGACTGTCCCGGCCGGTACCGAGCGACTGCGGTTCAGCGTGAGCGCGGCTATGACCGACGAGGATATAGCCGGAGTGATCAACGCTATCTCACAATTGTCATGAAGCAGCAGTTCACAGTCAACGAAGGCAACCGTGACCTTATCCTGATCTTTGCCGGCTGGGGAATGGATGCCGGTGTATGGCGCGACCTGCGTGTCGACGGTCACGACATCATGATCGTGTGGGACTACCGTAATCCCGACTTTGACGAGGCGGCACTGGCTCGCTACCGCGACATACGCGTTTTCGCATGGTCGTTCGGGGTATTTGTCGCCGCCATGACCCTGCCGCGCTTCTCACGCCGTCCGGGACTCAGCATAGCCATCAACGGAACCCTCACCCCAATAAATGACCTGACCGGTATACCGGAAGCCATATTCGAAGGTACGCTTGCCGGACTGGATGAGCGCAATCTGCTGAAATTTTACCGCCGCATGTGCGCCACCAAAGAGCAATATGCCGGTTTCATGACCCTCAAACCTGACCGTGACATAGCGGAACTGCGCGACGAACTGACGGCGATACGTAATCTTTCGGCCGGCAACCCTCCGCTGCACACCGCCTGGGACCGCGTCATCCTGTCGCAGGATGACCATATATTCCCTCCGGAAAACATGAAACGCGCATGGGAAGGGCATCCGAGAGCAAGGCTTACCGACGGCGGACATCTACCTGACTTCCAGCGCATCATCGAGCAGGAGATAATCGACAAAAAGCTCGTCACACGCAAGTTTGCCCGCAGTGCGTCCACCTACTCCGACGCGGCGTCGGCACAACGCACCATCGCAGCCAACCTGTGGAAGCGCTGGCAGGACCACAGCCCCGAAATACCGCTCACGATACTTGAGATAGGCTACGGAACCGGCTTTCTCACCCGGCTCTACATCGACGCATGGCACCCGTACCGCATAACGCTGTGGGATCTCGCGCCAGTACCGATCGAACTGCCGGCAGCTGGTGAGATCATCGCCGGCGACGCCGAGCAACTGATCGACATGATCGATGATGACAGTTACGAGGCTATCGTAAGCGCCTCAACCATACAGTGGTTCAACAATCTGCCACGCTTCATGAACACGGCCCTGCGCAAGCTGAAGCCGGGCGGCATTATGGCCATCTCGACCTTTGCACCTGGCAATATGCGCGAACTTGCCTCGGTCACGCGGCTGCCGTTGCGCTACTATACGCAGGCTGAACTGCGGGCTATGCTGCCGCCCGACTGCACCATACTTGAAATGGACGAGGAGGATGTTGTGACCCGGTTTGACTCTCCCCGCGACATGCTGCTAAACCTGCGGGCTACAGGCGTCAACGCCGTGCGCCACGCCGCGGTAACACCCGCCGATATCGACGCCGGATATCCGCGCGAGGCCGACGGATCGTGCCGCCTCACCTACCGCGCACTATACATGATCATAAAACGCAACACCGATGAGTGAAACAATCTTCATATCGGGCATCGACACCGATGCAGGAAAGACCTACGCCACCGCATGGCTGGCACGCCGGCTGATGGACAGCGGCAAGAGTGTGATAACCCAGAAATTCATCCAGACCGGCAATACAGGACGGTCGGAAGACATAGAACGCCACCGCGAACTGACAGGCACCGGCATGCTTCCGGAAGATGCCGAGGGACTGACGGCACCAGTCATATTCTCCTATCCCGCATCGGCCCAGCTGGCAGCCCGTATCGACGGCCGCGAAATCGACCTGCATGTGATCGAGCGTGCCACCGACGCTCTCGCCGAACGATATGACACGGTGCTTATCGAAGGTGCCGGAGGCCTGATGGTGCCGATAACCGACACATACTTCACCATCGACTATGTCAGGGAGCACCGGCTGCCGATCGTATTGGTCACCAACGGAATTCTCGGGTCGATAAATCACACCATCCTGTCACTTGAGGCGATTGCCTCTCGCGGCATAGAGTTGCGGGCAGTGATATATAACACGTTCTTTGACAAGGACAAAGTGATTGCCGACGATACACGCGGCTTCATAGAGCGCTACGTGGCGCGACATTTTCCAAAAGCCGATTTTTTGGTGATGTGACGATTTATTAATAACTTTACACGTTCAATAATAAAGCCTATGCCAGTGACCCTGTCAATATCCAAGCAACAACTCGCCGAACTGCCCACGGTGACTTATCCCGGCACAATCGTGGTAGTCAACACCCGTGATGAGGCTCGCGCTGCAATGGAGAAGATAAGACGCTGTCAGGTAACCGGTTTCGACACCGAGACACGGCCCTCGTTCCGCAAGGGGCAGACCAACAACGTGGCATTGGTACAGATATCGACAGGCGACACCTGCTACCTCTTCCGTGTCAACAAGCTCGGCATTACCGACGAACTGATCGGCTACATGGAGGATGATGCAGTGACCAAGGTAGGGCTGTCGCTCCGCGATGACTTTCACGTGATGCGCCGCGGGGGTGAGTTTGAGCCCAAAGGATTTATCGATCTCCAGAATTATGTCAGGGATTATTCAATCATAGATTCCAGCCTCCAGAAGATCTACGGCATCCTCTTCAACCAGCGCATATCCAAGTCACAGCGTCTCACCAACTGGGAAGCATCGCAGCTGAGCTATCCCCAGCAGCTTTATGCCTCAATCGACGCCTGGGCATGCCTCAACATCTACAACTTCCTGTCGTCGGGACAGTTCTCACCCGATGACTCGCCCTACATTGTACAACCCGAGCCGGAACACACAGAACAATAATGGCGGGAAAAGTAAAAAAATCGACCTGGCTACCGATACTGCTGCTTATCTATCTGGCAGTGATGGCCTACATAGGACGCGGCGAATTATTTGCCGGCAATTATCTGTATTATTTCGGAATAATCGGCGCCACGCTGCTGTGCATAATACTGCTGCGCATACTGCTTATCAAGCGCGGCAAGTAACGTCATCCGCCCTCACTCATCCGCGTCAGCCTCAGGAGCAGCCTTGGGCTTGGGCTTCTGAAGCGGCAAAGTGTAGCTCACCGATATAGCTCCCGTAAAGAGAGACCCACGGGCTCCGTAGCCAGGTATATACCAGGGCTTGCCATACTGGGCGTTGCTGCAGTTGGTCATCGCGTGCACCTTGACTTCCCAGCCGAGAGCGATATGCGAGTTGAGCATGACCCTCAGGCCGAGACCCGTCTCCACATACCCGGCAGTGACACGCTGCGACGGCACCGACATGTTGATCGTCTCACCCCAGTAACCGTCACTGACCGACACGTCGGTGACATCGAAACTGAAATTACTGAATCCGTACCGCAGGAAAGCATATACCGAGTAATCAGGATTGGAATTGTATAGAAAGTTATAATTGACACCCAGCTTAAAATAAGGAGCCGCCGGCGACCGATAGGTATAATTGCCCAGATCAGGCGTATAGGAAGCCTTGCCGAGGCCTATCTCAAGATAAGGCTTGATCCAGTTGTGGATACTCACCTCACCCCAGAAACCGATCAGGCCGTAATCCTGGCCACATAATCTCATCACCGGATCCCACACGTTTACACCGACCGATACCGCCTGCCAGCGGGGAAACTCCAGCGACGGAGCCTGGGTAAGTATGGTATCACGGTATTCCACACCCGATATAGTGTCGACGAGCACGACATGACCGTAAATATCGGTTGTCTCCACCAGATGATCAGGTTTGGTTTCCGTAGTGTCGGCCGCGGCAGCCGGCTTACTGCCCGGTGACGCGATGGGAGTGACACGACGCTGCGCTCCGGCAATCACTGCCGAAATGAGCATCACTATCATCAGTATGTGGCGTAATGCGGTCATATTATAATCATTCTGTAGTGGATGGTTGATCGGGGGTACTTGTCCGGAAATATATGCCGATGGTCTCGAGAGGCACGTTTGTTACCAGGCTGTCGGATATTCCGACGGAGTCGATAACCCAATTTGTATGCTTCACACCGGTGATGCGGTAACGGAACATGGCTCCGCACTCCTCCGAAGCGAAATAGGGCTGCGAGTCGTAGAAAAATGTTATGGTATCGACGATGTCGTACTGGGCAAGCGCCTCCTCTCCGTAGAGAAAGTAAAACGAACTTTTGCCGGCTTCGGAGCGAAACGGAAGGTAGACCGACGAGGCGGTACTGTTTTTCAGCAGCAGCGAGTCATCGGGAGCCCCTATTCCACCGACCGACAGCTTTGTAATGGCGACCGATTTCAACGTCTCGTATGAGTAGAAACCGGCCTGCGGTATCGAGCTCTGGTTATCGAGACAGCCGTTGTTATTGCACGAAACGGCCATTACGACAAGCAGGAATATCGTCAGGCTGCGGCTCAGAATTTTCCCCATTTTACAATCTCTTCAAAAGTCTTACGGTTTTTGGCCGGCACAGGCTGCCCCGGCACCGGGTATCCCAGCGAGATCATGGCCACAGGTTCGGCACCGGCAGGAATATCCAGGATTTTCTTCAGCTTGTCGCAGTCAAAGTTGCATATCCAGCAGGTGGCGAGGTCGAGCGATGTAGCCGCAAGACACAGATGCTCCACGGCAATTGCCACATCGACATCGGTATGATCCTTTCCATCAGACTGACGATGCCATGCCTCGTCATGCATACCGACAGCAACTATACACACCGGAGCCTCCTTGAACCATTCGCGGTCATAACATCCCCGCACTTCCGAAAGCAGCTCGGGAGTATCTATGACAAGAAATTTCCACGGCTGACGGTTGCATGCCGACGGAGCGAGGCGCGCCGCATCAAGCACGGCTATGATAAGGTCGCGGTCAACCGGTTCGTCGGTATATTTACGGCATGAATAACGTGTAGCCGCGAGATTATAAAATTCAGGATAATGTTGCATAGCGTAAATGATATTATTGATTATCGGCGGGAGCTAATTCGCAGTCAATCTCATACTCATTGCGGCGGTGGGAGTTGCGCACTATCAGTTCTCCGATAAATCCGGTGAGAAACAGCTGTGAGCCCAGCAGCATCAGCACAAGCGACAGATAGAAATACGGTGAGTCGGTCACAAGTCCGTAGTGGTGGCCGTGATACATGTTGTACAGCTTGGTGAAGCCGACAACCGCCACCGCGATAAATCCGAGGATGAACATCAGCGAACCGAGCAAACCGAAGAAGTGCATGGGCTTGACACCAAACTTGGACGTAAACCACAGCGTGGCAAGGTCAAGATAGCCGTTTACGAAACGATCCAGTCCGAATTTTGTAGTGCCGTACTTGCGCGCCTGATGATGCACTACTTTCTCTCCAATCTTCTTGAAGCCGGCATTCTTGGCCAGGTACGGTATATAACGATGCATGTCACCGTACACTTCGATATGCTTCACGACATTGCTGCGGTAAGCTTTCAGGCCGCAGTTGAAGTCATGCAGATTACGGATACCGCTCACACGGCGTGCGGTGGCATTGAACAGTTTGGTAGGTATTGTCTTGGACAGGGGATCGTAACGCTTTTGCTTCCATCCCGACACGAGGTCATAACCGTCCTCCTTTATCATGCGGTAAAGTTCGGGGATTTCATCGGGCGAGTCCTGAAGATCGGCATCCATCGTGATTACCACATCGCCTCGGGTACGCATGAAACCGGTATTGAGCGCCGGCGACTTGCCGTAGTTACGGCGGAAACTTACGCCACGTACCGCGGGATTGCCCTCACGGAGACGCTCGATTACCTTCCACGAGTCATCGGTGGAGCCATCGTTTACAAATATTATCTCATAGCTGAAACCATGTTCCTTCATCACGCGGGCTATCCATGCCTCAAGCTCGGGCAACGACTCCGCCTCATTGTACAGGGGAACTACAACTGATATATCCATTGACAACTAATTTTTGCGTTTACCATTAACTCCCCGCGCCCTCACCAGCAACGCCATGAGCATTGACAGTATCGAGCCCGAGAACACCATGAGCCACAACATGTCGACAGCCAGATCAATGGGCTTGGGTATCATGTGCTGCTCCTTGGCCCGCTCGAGTATCTCCAGAGCCTCGCGGTTGCCCTCCATTCCGGCCATGTCTTTCATCGCAATCAGCATGTCGATGCGGTCAGTGATGAAATTAGGCTCGATCCAGCGCATGAACACCACCGCCACAAGCGACGCGATAATGCCACCGAAGAAGAAGGTCGCTATGCCCTCCATCCACAATGCCGAAAAGATCGTGGTGCCGAAGTCCTCTATATAGGAACGGCGCAGCACAGCGTATATAAAGAAAGGCACGCCGATTATAAGCACTATGCTCACAAGGCTGAGAAACGGCAGCGGCAACATATAGGCCATTGCAAAAAACAAGGCCGTCATGTAGACCCCGAACCACAGCCCGTAACGGGCACCGCGGCTGTATGGTGATCTATTTATAGAATTCTCATCATTCATAACATGCAAAGTTAGTGAAAATACCTGTATGTACGGCCAATTCCCTCCCAGGAATTACAGTCCGGATTATCATACATAGTTCTTTATTATCAGATGTTCGGCATTACGGTTGTTGCGGTTCATGAAACTGACCATATATTTCTTATCAAAGGCCGTAATATCGAGCGCATCGTTATTTCCGTAAAGCGCCTGTATGAGGGGGGTATTCTTGATTATCATCATCCACTTGCCCCGGCATTGTCCTGTAAGGTAAGCGGCAAGGCGCTCATGATCATGACGGGTGAAGTCGTTTCCGGCATAAGTCGAGAATTCACTGTCATAGGGCGGGTCAAGAAACACAAAATCATTCTCTCCCGGCTGATGGTGCAGCAGAAAATCCTCGAAGTCGGTATTGCACATCGTGGTCCGCGCGAAGTGATCCAGCAATCCCTCACTGTGATAATAGGCGATTTTCTTCTGAAGGAGTTTATGATTGTAGGCCATGCCGCCATAGGGCACGTTGAATTCGCCATTGACGTTATACCGGAACATGCCACCGTAGGCATAATTGCGGATGAACACGAACAGCGCAACTGACAGTTCCGGATTGGCCGCACGCAACGGCACATTATTATATAACCGCCGGAAATACATATAAAGCGCGCTCATGCAGGCGGTTTCGATGTTGCCGTACACATCCTCCGGCGACATTATTCCTTTATCAAGTTCCAGCTTGTACATGCGGCGCATCTTGCGGATGATGTTTTTCCGCAATTCGTCGGTGAGAGCCCGGCGGTTCCAGATAAAGCACTCGGGCAGCAGCCGGTCGATCACGTCACGGTCATCGGCAATCATGGCGGTGATACGCGCCTCGAGCGTAGCAAGATTGATTGTTCCGTTACGATACGACACAAACGTATCAACGAGCAGCGGCCGGGCGGCTACATATCCCAGCAATGAATTCCAGGCCTCGTCAATCGCATTCAGATATAAATAGACACCCTCATCCTCCGCGGCGATGGCCCGGTAAAGCCCCATCAGCTCCTCACTCATGTCATTGATGAAATAGTGCGGAGCCTCTATCGACATATATACCGATCCTCCTCCTACGAAAGGCTCGTAGTAATTATCAAATTCAGCCGGCAGATGCTCAAATATATGACTGAGCTCCTTTTCCTTACCTCCGGCCCACTTGATAATAGGACTGAAATTTTCTTTTATAGCCATAGCAGCTACAAAGATAGCGAAATTTCATGTATTCCGGGAGCGCCCGGGGCTATTTTTGGCCCGGCGACACGAAAGCCCCCAACGTAAGCAGAGTGTTGCGTGACACTCCGTAAAAATCCGTCTCACTCTCAGGAAGCGCTACTTCAGGATCAGACATCCCGTAGGCCGGAGAAGCATCCTGCACACGGTAGTCAAACAGATAATCCTCACGGACAGTGTAGAAAAGCGGATCGCTGTCCCAGATACAACGCAGGAAATTGTCATCATCGCTCCCTTTATCGCCCAGCAGACACCGCTCGATGACTACCGGCGATTTGTCCAGCTTAGCCGGGCTGATAGACTCGCCAAGCCCGTAGATGATACTGTTGGTGATATGGACATCGTCAGCCTCTCCGATTCCGACAATGGCACCGCCGGGAGCAGAAAACAGATAATAATTGGCTATCGTACAATGATCCAGGCGACAGCTGCCACCGTTCATCGCCAGCACCCCTTCTCCACCTTCGGCCACTTCACAGCCCACAGCGCGTAGTGTGCCGCCATCCACGTCCAGCACCGGCCCCTGGGAGTTTCTCAACCGGCAGTTGATCAGGTTCAGTTCGCCGGATGACCTGACTCCTTCAACCATGTTGCGGATTACGGTGTGGCTCAGGCGATTGTTTCGTGAGCCCTCACCAAAAGTCACCCCTTGCCACTGGCCCGACATGATCTCATAGGGTATACCGCCGACCACCATGTCAAAGCGGTCACCGGCCATATCAACAGGCTCGTCAGGAGTGCCCTCGCATACAAGCGTTCCATCAATCCTCATTCCGGCCTTGTCATGGAAGTACAGTCTGGCTCCGGCATCCACGGTAAGAGTGGCGCCTTCATTGACAAGGAGTTCTCCTTTTATATTATATGGATATTCCGAGGTAAGGCGCATGTCACCGGTCACGGTAAGGGCGTCAAGCGTTACGACATCCTCGCCGACCACATTGAGGACCACATAACTGCTGACTCCGTTGACCTCAAAACCGAGCTTGACGTCAGTAGCCACTGCTCCCGGAAATCCGTTACGCGGCATCACTGACTCAACCATCACAAACACAGAATCGCGGGCACGCACCTCGACATCGGTGACGACAGGACCGGGCACACCGTCAACATTGATTCTGA
>CAZIPQ010000077.1:0-11759 GCA_964541165.1 uncultured Muribaculum sp. | reverse complement strand
TGGGTTAGGGGAGGTGGCGGAGCAGGAAGTTGATCGGGCGCCAGCGGCGGGTCACTACGGCAAGGCGTTTTTTGCGGGCGATTGCCTTCACGATCAGTTTTACCACTTTGTCGACAGGCATTACCCAGAAGAGTCCTTCGCCTTTGGCCATGCGGGTGTCAACGAGTCCGGGCCTTATTTCCGTCACGGTGATCGGGGTGCTTTTCGACTTATTTTGCAGTGACTTGGTATAGTTAATCTGAAATGCCTTTGATGCGCTGTAGGAGGGCGCTTCGGCGGCGGGCTGCATGCCGCCTACCGAAGTGACTGTCACCAGATGTCCGTGGCCACGGGTTGAGAAATAATTATATATCCTGTCAACGGCGTTGGTCCAGCCGGTCACATTGACTGCAATCGTCGAAAGTTCGGTCGCGGGGTTCAGGTGCGGGTTGAGCTCACCGACGCCTGAGCAGACTATCGCCATGTCAAGCATCTGTGACTGCTGTAAGACCTTCTCAAAACCGAGGTCAAACGATGCTGTATCGGCGATGTCGCACTGCACCGCCCGAGTGAGTTCAGGACAGGTTTGCTCCATCGCGTCAAGCAGCTCTTTACGGCGCCCCATGACAGTCACCTCATTGCCGTTGGCCACATAATATTTCCAAAGTCCATGTCCTATGCCTGAAGTGGCACCGATAATCAGAATTTTCATTAGTGAAAGTTTTTCCGCAAAAGTAGGACTATAATTTTACATAAGACTTGACAAATGTCAAGTCGGCTGATTTTCATTGCCGATTTCTTTTCTGAGCCTGCTCAGATGACTCGGAGTGATGCGCAGCAGCGAGGCTATATCCTTAAGCTGGAACTGCTCGAACACGTGCCGGTGGCTTGATATCAGCTCCTTGTAGCGCTGTTTCGGGGATTTGCAATATATGTCGATAAGCGTGTCGTAGGTCTGCCGGAAGAGTATTTCTCCGGCCTGGGCCACGCTGAGAGCGAAATCACGGTCAGCGGCCATGCGTTCACGCAGCCGGCTTACCGGTACCCTGTATATTTCGGTGGGAGAATCGACGATAATCGATATTCTCGAGGGAATGCCGTGAATGGAGTTGACAAAATCCGCGACAAATTCACCGGCAAATTCCAGATTGATCACATGTTCGTCGCCGCTCTCATCGATCGCGGTATATTTAAGGGTGCCCGACTTTATGTAGCCTATATGGCGGCCAACGGTACCTGCCTCGATAAAATACTCACCTTTATTATAAATACACAGCTCTCCTTCACTGACGCAGAGGTCGCGCCAGAACTCTAAGTCGACATTCTGTATATATTGGTTGAATTCGCTCATGTGTCAACAAAGTTAGTGTTTTTTCGTAAAGAATTGATGCGATAATTCAGTGATGACTGAAATTAGTTTAAACTTTTTAGGATTTTATTAGGCTATTTTAAATTTATGCGCTATATTTGCGGTGTACAGACTAACATTTATTCACATTCATCCAATCAAACCCAAGTTTAGCTATGTTAAAATTAGGAAAATTTAACAGAATGGGGGGGGGTAAAAGTATAGCATTAGTTGCTGTAGCATTTTATCTCCTGTCGCCGTTTCCCGGCTCACATGAGGTGACTGCTGCGGAAATTCAGACACAACAACAGCCCACTGTCAGCAATCAACAGGGACAACAAGTTGTAACAGGTATTGTGACTGACGAATCAGGCGAACCGCTTCCCGGTGCCACAGTCATGCTTAAGGGAACAAAGGTCGGCACCGTGTCGGACGCCGACGGTAATTTCAAGCTTTCTTACACCGCTGCCGATGTTAAAAAGCCACAGCTCGTGGTAAGCTTTATCGGCATGACTACCGAGACGGTCAACATCGTACCCGGTAAGAAGGTTGCGGTGACACTCGGTGCCAACAACAGCGCTCTCGACGAGGTTGTGGTGATCGGTTACGGTACAGCGAAGGCCAAGGACCTTACCGGTTCGGTAGCCCGTCTTAATGCCGCCGACGTGGCCCGCTCTCCGATGACATCCAACATCGCCGGTATGCTTCAGGGTAAGGCCGCCGGTGTCAATGTAATGATATCAAGTGCATCGCCTACCTCTCCGGTATCGGTTGTGATCCGCGGTCAGTCGTCACTGTCGGGCGACGGTCAGCCGCTGTGGGTGATCGACGGTGTACCCCAGTATTCAGCCAGTGTGTCGGGCGACGTGTCCAACACGCTTTACAACCTTAACCTCAACGACGTAAGCTCAATCGACATTCTGAAGGATGCATCGGCAACCGCTATCTACGGTTCGCGTGCAGCCAACGGCGTTGTCATCGTGACTACCAAGAGCGGTGCCGAGGGTATGAAGCCTACCATCGATTTCACCACCCGCTGGGGATGGCAGCGCATCAACTCGAATGACTTCAAGTCACTCGACGCCGAGGAATACAAGGCATTCTCAAAGCAGATCAACCTGCTGGAGGCATTCCGTAACGGTGGTCTTACCTACTTCAACAAGAAGTACATGGATCCCGACAAATTTGCCACTCTCAACACCAGCCAGTGGGATATGAGTGATATCGCCGACATGTGGCTTCCCAACGCCTACTATAACGGCCATGACAACTACTGGGATGAGATGACCCAGAATGCGCTCGTACAGGACTACAATATCGCCATCCGTGGTGGTACTGCCGCTACTTCATATTATGCGTCACTTAACTATAAGGATCAGGACGGTATCGTAAAGGGTAGTAACTCCAAGTACTTCGGCGTGCGTTTCAACTTCGAGCAGCTGATAAGCAAGAAGCTGAAATTCGGTTTGAACGTCGACGCCTCGACCCGCCGTGCCGACAGCAAGGACAGCATGATCAGCAAGATCATCGGTATGCGTCCTGACTACCCGATGTACAATGAGGACGGTTCGATCAACACGATTGACTTCTATACCAAGAACCCTCTTGTCGAGCTGAAAGATAAGAATCACAGCGAGTCAAAGAACTTCTCGGGTATCTCATTCCTCGAATATGACATCCTGCCTTACCTCAAGTTCCGCACTACGCTCAATGCCACTTACTCTAACGTGACAAGCGACCGCTTTAACCGTCGTGCTTATGACGGATCGACCAACTCAGGTACCATCTCCAACAATCAGAACTATGTCATCGTATGGGATAACCTGTTGACATTCTTCAAGACCATGGGCCAGCACGACCTGACCGCCATGATCGGTAGCTCTACCGAGCGCCAGTCGGCTTCGTCACTCTCGGCATCAGGTACCAATTATCCCGATGACGACGTGCTTACCAACCTGAGCAGTGCCGCAACCCGCTCTTCGATAGGCAGCAGCAAGTACAACTCGTCAATCGTTTCATTCTTCGCACGCGCCCAGTACAAGTTCATGGACCGTTATCTGGTTACTGCAACATTCCGTACTGACGGCTCTTCACGTTTCGGTAAGGACTCACGCTGGGGTTACTTCCCCTCGGGAGCACTCGGCTGGATCATCTCTAACGAAGAGTTCATGAGCGGTCTGCGCCCCGCGCTCACCTACATGAAGATCCGTGCATCTTACGGTAAGACCGGTTCTCAGAACCTCGGTTACTACGACTTTATCAGCCGTATCAGCTCAAATGCCTATAACTCTCAGCCCGGTTCTTATCCCAGCTCGCTCGGTAACAACCTGCTCCAGTGGGAGTCTCAGTCACAGACCGATATCGGTGTCGACTACGGCTTCTGGGATGACCGCGTGCGTGGTACATTAGGTTGGTATCGCAAATATGTCGACAACCTGATCACCAGCCGCCCCGTGCCTACCTCTTCATCATTCTCATCGACCAACCAGAATGTAGGCGCCATCAGCAACCGCGGTATAGAGTTTGACGTCACTGTATCGATATTCCGCAGCCGCGACCTGACCTGGGACGTAAGCTTCAATGCCGCCCACAACAAGGGTAAGCTCGAGAAGCTCAACGGTATCACAAAGTTCCTTGGCGGTGGCAGCTACAACTACAAGCTCAGCGAGGGCAGTGAGCTCGGCACATTCTATGGTTTCGTCGATGCCGGCCGCTTCTATCGCAACAGTGAGGAGGTATGGGCTCAGATGCCGCTCAACAGCACCGGCCAGCAGACCAACTACCGCTCTACCTCATGGGGCCTTTCAGCAGGTGACGCCTATATCGTCGACCTCAACGGTGACGGTCAGATAACCAACGATGACAAGACCGAGCTCGGCAACTGTAATCCTGACGTATTCGGTGGTTTCGGTACCACTGTCATCTGGAAGGGTCTTATGTTCAGCATGACCTTCAACTATGCTCTCGGCGGCAAGCGTTACTGGACTGAGGAAGCCAGCAAGTTCAGCGGTGTCAATGTGTACAACGCCGGTAACTTCGTGCTTGACAGCTGGCCCATGAAGGGCAACGATGCCAAGTATCCTGTGGTGACTCACTACGGTATGGGCTCTAACGGCGTGTTCTCCAACCGCTGGCTGCACAATGCATCTTACGTGCGTCTCGGCGCTCTCAACGTGTCTTACAAACTGCCGCAGGCCTGGTTCCGCCGTCTGTTTATCAAGGGTATCGAGGCAACCTTCCAGGCAACCAACCTCTTTACTATCACCAAATATCCCGGTATGGACCCGCAGGGTAACTTCTCGACTCCCTCGGCTCTTTATGGTGTAGGTGCCGACAACAGCACATATCCGGCTGCCCGTACCTACAATGTGGGTCTTAAATTCACAATCGATTAATCACGACGCAGTTATGAAAAAATGTTATATAGCGCCTGTGTGCGCGCTCATGATGGTAACAGTTACATCATGCAACGACTTCCTGACTGAGATGCCAGAAAACGCCTACACGCTTGAAAATTCGGTTACCGACTATTCAACCGCCAAAAACAGCGTCAACGGTATTTATGGCCAGTACATGGCCAACAGTAACCTCGGTGGTCAGCTGTACAGTAATTTCCACTGTATGGCCGGAATATGGGATTACTCTGCCGACATGGTCAACATGACCTACAAGCAGTCAGCGCCCAGCTATACGACCGCATATATCTGGAACGGTCTTTACGGCGTCGTGAATGCCGCCAATGCCGCTATCGAGGGTATCGGTGCTCTTAGTGACGACCTCTTCCCGTCAGTTGAGGAGAAGGAGCGCCTTCTTGCCGAGGCCAAGTGCATGCGCGGTTATGCCAACCTGCACCTGCTGTGGTGTTTCGCCCACTGGTTTGACAACGCCGACTCACCCTACGGTATCATCTACCGCGACAAGACCGCCGAGCTTTCCAACCTGATGGTTCCGCGCGCTACGGTAGGTGAGAGTTATGAGTATATACTTGACGATTTCACCTATGCCGAGCAGCATCTTGGTGATTACACCACAGCCCGCTACGTGTCAAAGCAGTTTGCCAAGGCCATGCACGCCAAGCTGCTTATGGTGCGCAACTGGTCAGGTGACTATACCGAGGCACTTGCTCTCGTAAATGACCTGCTTGCCAATTCACCTGCCGCGTTCAAGATGGAGACCGATATCACTCAGCTCTATACAAAGGGCTGGGATTCAAATGAGGTGCTCTTCTCGCGTTATCTCGGTGACAAGACCGGTTATACTACCTACGAGTTCATCTACTCATACGGTCTTTATTACAATCCCACTTTCAATGAAACCGTTCAGGAGTGGATCGAGTCTGACGGACGCTGGCCTTATATCTCCGGTACCGCCCGTTCTCCTGAGACATGGCAGGAGCAGACCAAGGACGGCCTGCTTACCAAGCTGTATCACCGTGGCCGCGTAGAGGGTCGTGATGATATGTATGCCACCTACAACTTCCGCTATGCCGAGCTGTATCTGATGAAGGCCGAGCTGCTTGCCCGCGCCAACACCGGTGACATCAACACTCCGCTCAGCCTTGTCAACCAGATGCGTGCCACATACACTAATCCTGTGCTTGAGCCGATCACCGGCATCACCACCCATCAGGAGCTTATGGATGCAATCTATAAGGAGTATGTGGTGACTCTGCTGATGGAGAATGAGACTCCCTGGTTTGCTTCACTGCGTTTCGAGCATGACGGTCAGCCCTGGATAAAGGTATTTAAGCCCAATGTGTCATTTACGCAGAATCAGTATTGCTGGCCTATTCCCGACGAGGAGATAATAGCCCATCTTAATCCGATCGAGCAGAATCCCGATCTTGAGTAATAATTAAAAAGATTATCCGACATGAAAAAAATAGCAATTTACGTTATGGCTGTTATCGGAGCGCTTACTACCGCCTGTACTGATGACTTAGACGTGGTAATCCCCGAGCCTGACAATATCACATTTGATGAGATCGCGCCTCAGTCGCGGTTCACTCACGTAATTCCCGACAACGGTTTTTCGTGCAGCGGCCTCAACTTCAATACAGTGCGCAGCGGCAGTCAGCTTGCCGGCGGCTTCTGTATCAGTAACCGCAGCTATCGCTCGTTTGTGAGCGACAACAACGAGACCGCCATGGACTCGGTACGTTACAGCGTGTGGACTGTAAAGCCCAACACCACCGGTACTTATCTGGTGTGCCATGTAAATAATGATGACGCCTTCTTTACTCTCGACCGTGCGTCAGTAATCGACTATATCCTTGTAGGTAATACCACATGGGGTTATCTCTCGATGTATTATGGCGATACTTATGGTACAGAAGCGGCTCCTGTGGCCAATCCCAACATCCCCAGCGCACCCAAGGGCGTATGGCACACATACGTGCCCGGTGGCGTGAAGAAGATGGGAGCAGGCGACTACTGCACTGTTATTGCCAAGGGTTATCTTAACGGAGCGCTTACCGGCGAGGTAACCTGTGACCTCTGCTGCACTCCGGGTCATAATCCCGAGAATCCCACATGGTCATATTTTGTCAATAACTGGCGTCGCTTTGATCTCGCCGGTCTTGGCAAGGTTGACAAAGTGGTGTTCTACATGGATTCATCTGACAAGGATGAGAACGGCCGCATGCGCACTCCCGCGTGGTTCTGCCTCGACGGTGTACAATTGGCTAAATAAATAGCACTGTAATAATAAATTGAATGGAAAAGACCGGGCGTGATGCCGGGTCTTTTCTTGTTTATGGGGCTATGTAATGAATTATTTTGTAATTTTGCGGTATGATTGATCAGTCGACTTTCGGCAACGCGACGGCGTTGTTTCATACATTCGGGTGTAAGCTCAATTTTGCCGAGACTTCCACGGTGGCTCGTCTTTTCGCCGAACAGGGCATCAGGCGTGTGCATGCGGGAGAAACGCCTGATTTTGTAGTGGTCAATACCTGCAGTGTCACCGAGATGGCCGACAAAAAGTGCCGTCAGGCCATACACCGCTTTTCACGCCTTTACCCCGAGGCCGCCATTATCGTGACAGGCTGTTATGCACAGCTTAAGAGTGAAGAGGTGGCCGCATTGCCCGGAGTGGCGATCGTGGCCGGCACCGACCGGAAGCTGCGTCTTGTCGAGTATCTGAACGAATGGCTCGAACGGCGCTCGGTAGCCACACATGTGATTCCCACGCGTGACATACGCGACTTCGAACCGTCCTGTTCGCGTGGCGACCGCACACGTTATTTCCTTAAGGTGCAGGATGGCTGCGACTACTGGTGTACCTATTGTACGATACCGAAAGCGCGCGGCCGTAGCCGCTCGGCTTCGATTGACAGCATCGTGGCTCAGGCCCGCAAGGTGGCTGAGGAGGGTGGACGGGAAATCGTGATAACCGGTGTCAACATCGGCGACTTCGGCAAGGGCCGGGAGGATACATTTTTTGACCTCATCCGTGAACTTGACCGCGTCGACGGCATAGAGCGTTACCGTATCTCCTCGATCGAGCCCAATCTGCTGACCGACGAGATGATTGACTGGGTTGCCGGGTCACGGCGTTTTATGCCTCACTTTCATGTACCCCTGCAGGCCGGAAGCGATGAGGTGCTGCGGCTGATGCACCGTCACTACGACACGGCCTTGTTCCGTCACCGGATGGAGCGGATACGCTCGGCCATGCCTCATGCGTTTATCGGCGTTGACCTTATCGTGGGTGCGCGCGGCGAGACTGACGAGCTGTTCCGCCGTTCACGTGATTTTGTGGAGTCGCTTGACATATCGCGCCTCCATGTATTTCCTTACTCCGAGCGTCCCGGCACGCGTGCGCTTGATATTGACCATGTGGTCAGTCAGGAGGAGAAACATCGTCGCACCAATGTGATGCTGCGTCTGTCGGAGCATAAACTTGAGGAGTTTGCGTCACGGTTTTCCGGCACTGTACGTCCGGTGCTGCTTGAACATGTCAATGACGAGGGGCGCATGGCCGGATTTACTGACAATTATCTGCGTGTCGAGGTGACGCCGCGTCCCGAACTGGCCAACTGTGTGGTGCCCGTAACGCTTGGAGAGATAAGGGATAACGGAGCGCTCATGAGTGGCGAGATAATGAATATATAATCATTTATGCGATGATAAAAGTAATAAGTCTTTTTGCACGGTTGCCGTTGGGGGTGCTTTACTGCATCAGTGACCTGCTCTTTGTCCTGATATATTACGTGGCCCGTTATCGCCGTGGTGTCGTGATGGATAATCTGACCCGCTGCTTTCCTGATATGTCGCCTGCTGAGCGCAAGTCGACCGCCCGCCGGTTCTATCGCAACTTTACTGATTATATGGTCGAGACTCTGAAACTGGCCCATATCTCTGATGACGAGATGCGCCGGCGCATGGAGTTTGTGGATCTGGATGTCATTGACAACGCTGTCGACAACGGCCGCTCGGTGGCGGTATATTTCTCTCACTGCTTCAACTGGGAGTGGGCTCCGTCGATCACGCTGTGGACGCGTCATGCCGGGAGCGACCGCATGAAGTTCTGTCAGGTCTACCGTCCGCTCGCCAACAAGACGTTTGATGAACTGATGCTGAAGCTGCGCAGCCGTTTCGGATCGGTGTCGCTGGAGAAGCGCACCGTGTTCCGCGACCTGATACGCATGAGGCGCGACGGAGTATGTACGGTTACCGGCTTTATGAGCGACCAGAAGCCGAGCCACAATGATACCGTGCATATAATAGACTTCCTCGACCGTCCTACCGACCTTATCACCGGTACGGAGACAATAGTGCGCAAGCTCGATCTGGTGGCGGTGTACTGGGACATGGAGAAACTTAGCCGCGGTCATTACCGCATCACCACGCGCCTGATTACCGATAAACCTTCGGAGATGCCTGAACTCGGCATCACTGACCGCTATGCCAGGATGCTCGAGACTACCATACGCCGCGACCCGTCACTGTGGCTGTGGACCCATAAACGCTGGAAACATCTTATGAACTACGACCATGAGTGATGCCGCTGCACGTAAGCCTGTCGCCGTCATAATCCTTAACTGGAACGGCGAGGCGATGATGAAGAAATATCTGCCCTCGGTGGTTGACAACACCCCGGCCGGGATTGCCGATGTGATAGTGGCCGACAATGGCAGCACTGACGGCTCGGTGGCCATGTTGCGTCGTGATTTTCCCGGCGTCAAGGTGCTTGAGTTAGGCGAGAATTATGGCTTTGCCGAGGGGTATAACCGCGCGATAGCCGCCACAGGCTATGAATTTACCGTGCTTCTCAACAGCGATGTGCGCGTGGATGGTGACTGGCTGACCCCGATGTATGAGTACATGCGCACGCATGAGTCGACAGGCGCCGTACAGCCGGTGATACGCTCTGATGTGGAGCCGTCAAAATTTGAATATGCCGGTGCTGCCGGCGGTTATCTTGACCGTAACGGCTATCCCTACTGCCGCGGACGCATGTTTGACACGATCGAGGATGACATGGGACAGTATTCCACTGTGGCCGATGTCGACTGGGCGTCTGGTGCCGCACTGATGGTGCGCACAGATATCTATATCAGGGTCGGAGGGATGGACCGAAAGTTTTTTGCCCACATGGAGGAGATTGATCTGTGCTGGCGCATACGTCTTGCCGGCTATGCCGTGCAGGCGCTTCCATTTACCGCGGTGTATCACCTCGGCGGCGGCACACTCCCAGCATCCAATCCGCGCAAGACTTATCTGAATTTCCGCAACAATCTGCTGTTGCTGCATAAAAATCTGCCTGCTTCGGTAAGGAAGCGGAGGCTGTTGATAAGACGTCTTTATGACGCGGCCGCATGGGCCAAGATGATAGCCGGCGGCAATTGGGCCGATGCCCGTGCCGTGCTGCGTGCCCACCGCGACTACCGCCGCATGGCACGTGAATATGACAGTTGCGCCCCGCAGCAGAATCTGCTTACAGGGCGCCCTGATGTAATTGTGGATTATTTTCTGCGCGGCAAGCGCACATATAAGGATTTACAAGGCGAGTGATGCCCGGTCGACTATCGCGTCGAGATAGGCGCGTGCCTCTTCCCAGGGCACGTATATGGCGTCATTGCCCTCGATAAGCGGTACAGGCACTTCGTTGAGGTCGGCCCTCATGTAGTAGCGTCCCGACGGCCCGCGAAACAGTTTCAGCTGAAGGTTGGAGGCCATGGGCACTATGTTGAAGGTCTGCCAGTGGCTGCTTACTGATGCCAGGTCATCACTCACGTAGTAACATCCGGGCAGTCGCATGAGCGACAGCAGCGGCATCATCGTCTCGGCGTGGCCAAATCGCAGCTGTATATGTGCATCGCTCTTGCCGGCTATCACCTGATCGGTGGTCACGACGAGATCGTGTATCAGTGCGGCGGTTATGTCGGCCGGGACTGACGAGTAGCAATTGGCCGTGCGTACCAGATACTGGTCAAGATTATGCACGCTCCACAGAGCGTTCAGCTCGTCGAGGGTAAAATATTGCGTCAGGTCTACATTCAGGCCCATCGCGTTCAGGCCCGACAGCATGCGGTATTCGGCAAATGAGGCGTCACGCAATTGCTTATGGTCAAGTGCGGCAGTCGACAGGCGTGCTGCGGGAGTCGCCGGTACGAGGCTGTCATAATACTCCTTGTAAGCCTTATGATATGGCTCGCGCTTGACATAGTCAAGATAGGCCGAGTCGAGGTCAAATGGCCTTACAAGAGGCGAATTTACGCGTCCTGACGAGGTGTACATGGTGATGTCGTTGTCACGGCGGGATATCTCATGCGTAAAGCAGTCCATACTCATTATACAGCGCGGCACATAGGATGACAGCGCTTCCACGGTAGCTCCCTTTACAAGTTCAGGATAGGCGTCGCACATGCGCGATGCTATGCCGGCCTGCTCTGACATGCCGAGAGTGTCAAGTGTGCCCCAGCGACCCTCCGACAGGGTGATCACCTGCTGTGACAGCTCGCGCAGCTGCTTGCCGAGCGGTGTCAGGGAGCCATGTTTCTCAGCTTCTGTCAGAAAATCAAGTACCTTGTCGGCCTGTTTTGACGACGTGAGGTAACGGGCACCGTGGCGTCCCACATGATTTATCATTACCGGTGTCAGCGAATCTGGCGCGGCTACCACATGCTCGGGGGCCGGATAGGGCATGGCGCTTCCCTGACACTGGGCTGCTGTAAAGTGAGTGACGGCACCCGCTTGTGAAGCGAGGAGAAAAAGTGCTCCTGAAAGTAGTGTTATACGCGACATAGTGATTATATTTGCATAGTCATAAATCAAATCTATGAGTCATGGAACTTCCGCTCCACATACGTCATCTTATTGATAACAACGATATTGAAGCTGCAATTGTTGAGCTTGACCGTCTTATTGGCGATAATCCTGACGACAGCACGCTGCTGTTTGAGCGCGGCAGGCTTCACTGGAGTCTC
>CAZIPQ010000076.1:0-11939 GCA_964541165.1 uncultured Muribaculum sp. | reverse complement strand
CGCCATCGCCGAATACGGCCCCTCACCTTACCACCGCATGACATTCCGCCTCCTCAACCCCCAGCTCACGCTATTCTAATACGCCCTTAGAGATTATTCCTGTCTCATTAGGATTCATCGGATGATAGTTGTAGTTTTTGATTTTGCGGAATAAAAGCAAAGATACGTAATTTTTCAAAAATTCAACTACTTGGCTCATATATTCGCTTGTGCCGGGGAGCCTGGAAGCCAGATGGATGGTCCGTGCCAGGTCAGATGAGCTTGCCGTCTTTGCTGAAGCGGAGCTGCAGGGTGACTGTGCCTCCGTTGCCTTTGTATGTGCGGTTGTTGTATTCGACGTTTTCCAGCACCATCTTTCCTCCGATGACTGCCGGAGGCATGCTCGGGGTATATTTCAGGCCGCATTTTAATCTCACTTTCTGTTTGCCGAATTTTACGGTGACTTTGGACACTCCTGTTGCCTCCCGCTTGTCTTTTGTCCATCTCATGTCATTCTGATGAGGCACATCGGCTTCGAATTTGAGCCGGCTCCCATCGATTGTGAATCTGATGGCAGTATTAGAGCTTTCTCCCTCAATCTTTATGTTATCGACAAATGACTTGTCGGCAAGCAGATTTCCTCCGGCTGCATCGACACATTCCAATTCGACTGTACACGCCTTAGTGTTTGCCTTAATCGGGTCATACTCAGCCTTGCTGCATGAAGAGAGGGTTATTGACGAAAGTACGACACCTAAAGTAAATAGTAAATGTTTCATTGTTTATTATTGGTTAATTGTGCTCTCATAAATTCTTTTAAGTCAAGTGTGTATTCCGACGAAGACTGTGCCGCTACCACACCTGCGCCTGTCGATACATTGCTGTAGCCCCATTGGGATTCAGCCAGACCGATCTCGGAAAGATCGCCGAGTATTCCCTCATAGGTATTCCAGAGATATACCGCCCAGTTGTAATAGCTTTTTGACACCGTTATAAGGTGAAGCTTTACACCACATTCAAGAAGTGATTCATCATACTTAACCCTATACACACAATACCGGCAGTTAGAGAAGTTGAGATGCAGTGGATAGCTGCCTCCCGGAAACTGACGGTCGGTGAAAAATGTGAAGTCGGTATATTCGTCATTACCCATCACCGTCTCAAACACGCTGATATGTTCCTTAAATATCGGTTCATACTCATATTCGAGCCTTCCGATGGAAAACAGATCAGAGCCGGAAGCTCCCCATATATTGTCGTCCGGGATATCCATTTTTTGCCCCCAAAAGGTGGTATATCCGAAATTATAGTAATTATCCGTTCCTGCCGGATCATTAATTTCCATCTCTACATTGAGATTAAACTCGATATCAACGGCCATATCATAACCCGGATTGTGGGCTGTCAATCTATTGGTAACTATAGGAATGAAGGTTACTTCACCAATGGGTGTGGCGTATGGCACAGTGACTTCGGCGACAGCTGTTCCGTAGACAGGACTTACAGCGACAATGCGAATGTTATCACCCTCCTCAGGCAGATAGTCCGCACTGACGATTTTATCATTTGCAAACACCGTAACATCCGCATCGGTGACTTCATGATTCTTACCCGCTTCTTTATCATTGAACTTCCACGAATGGGTCACCTTTACATCTATCGGCTCTCCGGCAATGATCAGAGAGTTAAGACAAAGTACCGGCGCGGTGTCAATATCGGGGTTAAAATATTCCGTACAACCGGTCAAAAAAACCACCGACAATATGCTGATTATATATTTTAGAATTGCCATGTGTATGAAATTGAAGGTATTATAGGTAACAGCTTAACCGTCTTGAATATCGGATTGCCGTGTCGGTCGTATGTCCTGCGAATAGCTATCGTATTCATGTGACAATAGGCATTAAACAATCCGAAAGTCCAGTAACCGCGACTGTTGCGCACCGTACACGACATGTCAAGACGATGATAGAAAGGGAGCTGATAATTGTTAACCGGAGTTTTCAGCGGGATCTCGACATCAGTGGTATTGTTGCCGAAATCGGGGGCTTCCCATACCTGAGTAAGCAGTGTGAACCTGTTGCCTGAATGACCTGTCCATGCAGCATTAAGACTCACCCGGTCACTTACATTCCAGTTTAGCAGAATGTTGATAGTGTGCCGGTTATCAAAACGCACCGGAAATGTCCTGCCACCGTTTTTATCAGGAAAAGTCCTGTCAGACCATGCAAGCGAATATGAAACATGCCCCGTGAGTCTGCCGTCAACCTTTTCAATCTTGAAGTCAATTCCTTTAGCCGTTCCTTTACCGGAGCATAATTGCGCATTCCACGTCTCGACAGATGGATGAAGATAATACTCATCACGATATTCGACCAGATTGCGCATGATCTTGTAATATCCTTCTACCGACGCCATAAACATTTTATTGGTTGACTGCCAGTAGGCGCCTGTCGAGATCTTATCAGCGTTCTGTGGTTTGAACTTTCCCGTTATCGGGACCCACTGATCGGTAGGCAGCGACAGGTAAGTCTGCGATAACTGATGCACATATTGGTTTGTACGCGCAAATGCCGCCTTTACCGCCCAGTTCATCACAGGCCGATAGCTTAACGACACCCTTGGTCCGAGACCGTAGTTGGTCTTACCGCTGATACTGAACAGCGAAACATGAAGGCCTGCGTTTATACGAAATTTTTCATCAAGGCTCCAGTCATCTTCGATATATGCGTTGAATTCACTGGCCCGGTAAACCCATGTTGAGTCACGGCTTATTATCTTCGAGTTTCCTGTCGTATAGTCTCTGGTTGTTCTTGCAGGAAGAAATGAGTGAAGAGTATAGCCGCCTCCATACCTTACCCGATTCCTATCGTCAGGGCGCCAGTCAAAATCGGCCCGTAGTATCCAGTCATTGATATTATTGTTGGTTTTGGTAATCGAACGGGTTTCCTCTACGTCATCCGGTCTGACATTTCTTTCCTGCCAGTAAGACCTTAATCCTGAAAAATAACGTGTATAGGCAGCTGTGAACTCGGCCGACAAGGCAGGAGTAAATCGGTAATTCACGCCGGTCTGTGCGACAAAGTTTCCCCAATGGAGATCAGTCTTATAGTCATCATACCATCCGTATCCGCCGTAAGGATCCATTTTATCGGATGAGCCGGTCTTCAACAGATCGTCGCCTGAATATACCGATACAAATGCTGTCGCCTTATTTGAAAAACGGTGGGTGACTTTAGCGTTCATATCCATAAAGGCATAGCGTAAACGCAGCTTTTCATCTTCCGTCGAAGAGTTAACCAACGCCAGTATAGGAACCGACAACAGATCAAACCACGACCGTCTCAGCGCCAGGGAATAAGTCGTATTTCTCCCAAGCGGTCCATCTATGTTAAACGCTCCTGAAGTCAGGCCCAGCCGGAATGATCCATGATGGCCATCAGAAGAGCCGGTCTTTGTACGCACGTCAAGATATGACGACAGGCGTCCGTCATACTTTGCCGGGATTGAAGACTTGAAAAAGTCAACATATCTGATGGCTTCAGCATTAAAAGCCGAAAATAGTCCCGCAAAATGATTCACCTGGTATATAGGCACATTGTCAAGCATGTACAGATTCTCATCGGAGTTACCTCCATGCACGTTCATGCCGGCCAGACCCTCCTGTCCTTCCGAAACACCGGGCTGCATCTGCAATGCCTTGATAACATCGCTTTCGCCAAACATCACAGGTGTATTGATTATGTCCTTTGAGGTTAATTTCTTAGCCCCGATTTCAGGAGTTTCGATCACGGGAGCCTCAAGACGTGACACCACTATCACCTCATCCAGCATTTTTGTAACTGCCGGTTTCAGGGAGTTTTCTGACAAAGCGGCCGAGGATGTTTTTAGTTTTCTCGATGTCGCGGATTTTTTCTTCCGTTTCAGTATGACATTGTTTCGCTTGATCTTATAATCAATGGAGGTATTGCTGAAAATTTCCGACAGTACCGACTTCAACGGTTTATTAGTGGCCGATACAGTCACTTTCACATCTTTCAGCAGTTCGGAAGAATATACGAAATTCTTTCCCGTCTGCTCCATTAAAGAGCGAAACACACTTGCCGCCGGTTGATCCACCACGCTGATTGTGACATTCTGCCCACTTCCTGAAAAAGTGACCCACAGAATTATGATGATTAATGATAGTTGACGCTTCATTTCCTCACTGCCATTTGAGTATCGAGGATTTCATTGATTGCCGCCACGAGGTCGGCTGCATTACCTTCATAATGCAGTGACAGGCTATAATCCTCCGCATTATCAGGCACATTGATCACCTCAACTCCATATACCTCCTTTATTTCTGCTATCACGACAGGAAGCCGGGTATTCTCAAAGTCAATCACCTTAACCACATCCGCCGAGACTGTCTGCTCAATCTTTTCCGGAGCCGATTTTGCCGTATTCAGGCCATGGTGATGATATATTACCGCAGCTGTAGCAGACAATATCACGATTGATGCCACCGCAGCTGCAATCCTCAGCCTTCGCCATACGGATTCACGCCCCACATTAAGCCGGGCCCAACCCTTGTCCACGGAAAACTTACCGCTCCTGTACCGCTGTGCGACAAATTTTATCTCCTTATCGTCCATTGCATGTTTATGATTAGTTCTAATCCTATGACGCAAGACCCGTCAAAAGGTCCTACTCTCAAAAATAGAAAATCATAAAAACGGCAAGAAAAATGGCTTATGACCGTCGGACAAGGCATCACGCAGGCGGCCAAGAGCTTTGGTCATATGATTTTTGACAGTCTTTACCGATATTCCGAGTTCTTCAGCAATCTCTTCATTGCTCAGTCCGTCACGCTTACTCATCAGAAACACTTCACGGCATTTGTCAGGCAATCCGTCGATCGCTTTCCAGATTCTCGCATCCCTCACGGAAGTATCGATATTTTCCTCACTGACCTCCGGAAGCTCCTCAAGTCCGACAAATTCCTTTCTCCGCCGAAGGAAATCCACACATTCATTCCTCACACTACGATACATGTATGACCTAAAATCGGCGATAAGTGCCCCTGACTCGATATTCTGCCAGGCTTTTGCAAATGTATCGGCCACAATATCCTCGGCATCATCGACATCATCCACAATACGAAGTGCGTACATACCCAATGGCAGGTACAACTTCCTGAACTGTATTTCAAACTCCCGTAGCGTCATATAAACCGGCTATCATTCAAAATGTCATGGACACCCTGTGTCAATACGGCCACTAAGTTAATGATTAAACTGAAACGAAATGGTGATTTTCATATTTTTAGGAGTTATTATCATATATTCAAAAGTGGCCGGTTATCCTGAACATGAACAGGAATTCAGGATAAATGAAGGATTTTTGAGAAAAAATAGGTAATTTTGTGGGCTTAACCTAACAATCATGAACCAAATTATCAGGCAAAAATCACTTATCGGTATAGTAGTGTCGGTAATAGTAATGCTCGCAGTGGCGCTGTTTTACTTTTATCCCGACGTATTCGAGGGTAATGTATTGCGTCAGCACGACACACAGCAGGGCATCGCTATAAGTCATGAGATAAACCAGTGGCATGAGGCTACCGGCGAACAGTCCATGTGGACCAATTCGTTGTTTGGCGGCATGCCGGCATTTCAGATTGCGCCGAGTTACACCTCGGGCAAGCTTATAAACTTCGTTGCCGGGCTCTACCGTCTGTGGCTGCCGGGGCCGGCTGGACTGGTGATGTCGATGATGCTCGGTTTCTTCATCCTGCTGATGGCCTTGAAGGTGCGATGGTCTCTTGCTCTACCCGGTGCTATAGCCTATGGATTATCCTCCTACTTCATCATAATCATAGGCGCGGGACATATATGGAAGTTCATAACCCTGTCATACATGGCGCCTACCGTGGCCGGCATAGTGCTTGCTTACCGTGGCCGGTATCTTGCTGGCGGAGCGGTGGCAGCTCTGTTTGCCATGCTGCAGATTGCCGGCAATCATATCCAGATGTCCTATTACTTCCTGCTTGTCGAGTTGGGATTTGTGATCGCCGCAGCCATACAGCTCGGACGTGAGCACAAATGGAAACGCTGGTGCAAAGCTACCTGTGCACTCGCCGTGGCTGCCATCCTTGCCGTGGCCGCCAACGCACCCAACCTCTACAACACGTATGAATACAGCAAGGAGACAATGCGCGGACGCCACAGCGAACTGTCATCCGGCACAAGCTCGTCAAGTGTCGGCAAGAGCGGTGGCCTGAGCAAAGAATATATCACCGCATGGAGCTACGGAAAGGACGAGACGATGACACTGCTCATACCTAATGTAAAGGGCGGTGCGACGATAAAGCCTGAGAAGGGCGGCAACAAGCTCATGTCACTTGCTGATACCGATGCCGCCGACAATATGATCAAGAAGGGGGTCATAAGCGGAGAAATACGTGGATACCTGGGGCAGCTTGCACAGTATTTCGGCGATCAGCCGATGACCAATGGCCCTGTATATGTAGGCGCGCTCATGGTGGCGCTGTTCCTGCTCGGGTGTTTCGTGGTGAAAGGTCCGGTCAAGTGGATGCTTGTTATAGTAACGGTGCTCTCAATAGCGCTGTCATGGGGCCACAACATGATGTGGCTCACCGACTGGATGATCGACCACATGCCGATGTACAATAAATTCCGAACGGTGGCGAGCATACTTGTCGTGGCCGAATTTACCATACCGCTCCTCGGTATTCTGGCATTGAGCCGTGTGTTGACCGATCTCGACAACTGGCGCAATTACCGCAAGGCCTTCGCAATAAGCTTCGGCATTCCGTTGGTGATATGTCTTGCCGGCATACTTGTGCCGAGCGTATTCGGATCCTACCTCAGCGCTGACGAGCAGAATGCTTACGTGGCGTCAGGAGTAGTCGACCAGATCCCGCAGCTCTTTGCGGCGGTACAGAATGTTCGCATGGCCATGGTGTCGTCCGATGCCCTGCGCAGTTTCGTGATCCTGGCGATAGGCGCGGGACTGCTGGTGCTTGTGGCGCGGCGCATGATACGGCGCATCACATTCTGCGCATTGCTTACCGCGCTTGTTATCATCGACATGGGCGGTGTCGACAAGCGTTATCTTGACAGCGAGTCGTTTGTACCCGCAGCATCGGCAGCACAGCCTTTCGTGCCCACTACCGCTGACCGCCAGATATTGGCCGACACGACAATGAACTACCGCGTGATGGATATCCCGCGCTTCGGTGAGGCGGCTCCGTCATACTTCCATAAAACTATCGGCGGATATCATGCAGCCAAGCTGACCCGCTACCAGGACCTCATCGACCGTCATCTTAGCCACTTCGTGGGAGGTGAACCTTCGGATGCCGACCTGAATGTGCTCAATATGCTCAATGCGAAGTACCTTGTCATGGGCGAGGACAAGGTGTATGTCAACCCCGAGGCTCTGGGCAATGCCTGGCTGGTAGATAGGGTTGAATATGTTGACGGCGCTGATGCCGAAATGGACGCGCTGAGTGTTATCGATCCGGCGATAACTGCCGTAAGTGACATGCGGTTCCGGGATGTGCTCGGCACAAGTGTACCGGCGAAAGAACCCGGCGACACGATATACGAAACCACCTATGCCCCCAACAAGCTTACCTACGACGTAAACTCGCGCAACGGTGGCGTGGCCGTATTCTCGGAAGTATATTTCCCATGGGGCTGGACGGCGACAATCGACGGAAAAAATGTTGAGATAGCCCGCGTTGACTATGTGTTGCGCGCGCTGCGTATACCTGCAGGACAGCATAAGGTGGTAATGACCTTTGACCCGAAGTCGACACACACAGCCACCACCATAGCCATCATAGCGATAGTGCTGATATATCTCATTGTGGCTGCAGCGATAGCAGTTACGGTAATTGCCCGAAAGAAGCGGAATTGATCATGAGACGCTCGGTAAAACTGATTCTTAGCTCCGTGCCGCGTTACAAGCGCAGCCATGGATTTGGAATTCACTCGCCATTCGCCTATACTTTTATCACCAAAGTACTTGGCGAGAAGCTTCATTACTATCCCTACCGCGACATTGCCCTGCGACGCAACATGGCCATGAATCTGGCATCACAGATAGCCGGTCACCGACGCGTAATATCGGAGAAAAACGCAAGGCTCGTGTTTCGTGTAGCCTGCTATTTCAATCCTGACGCGGTGCTCCAGATAGGCACTACCTACGGAGTGTCGACTACCGCGATCCTTGATGTGTCGCGCTCATCCCGGCTCGTGATCACGCCCGGCTCCACCCAGTGCAATCAGGTGTATGATAAAGTGACCCGCCGCTACGGCGACCGCATAACCAGCTGTAAAGGCGTGGAGGCCGCCATCGCCGCATATAGGGAATTGCCGACAGACAAACCTCCATTTATCATGGTCAACTCAATCGACAGCGAAGCCGATCAGGAGACCCTGTACACTTACCTCATGGAAGCACTCGAAGCGGGCGGTACGGTGTTGTGGCGTAATCTGCTTACTTCCGAGCTGGTAGCCGCGCTACATGAGCGCGTCAACAAGGCTCTTAGTCACGGCATGACGTTTACCAACGGGCGCATGTCGGTGGTCGTCGGCGCACGCCATCTGCCACGTCAGCGATTCAACCTGTGGTTTTAACCTATGCGCAGTATCGACGATATCGACCGCATAGTTGCCTCGTATGAAGCCTACCTGCTGCTTGAGCGAGGTCTGGCCGACAACTCACGCGAGGCCTATCGGCGCGACATCGACAAACTGCTCGCCTATCTCGCCGACTCCGGAACACGCCTGCGCGACGTGACTCCCGACACTCTGCATGCCTTTCTGGCCGATATATATGATCTCGGTATTGCCACCGCTTCACAGGCCCGCATCATATCGGGCATCAAGTCGTGGTTTCGCTTCCTGACTATGGAGGGATATATCGAGGAAAATCCCGCACTGCTCATCGACAGTCCGCGCATGGGACGCCATCTTCCCGACACTCTGTCGGTGGCCGAGATCGACGCCATGATAGAGTGTATCGACATGGGGAGTGACGAGGGCCAGCGCAACCGCGCCATAATGGAGACATTGTATGGGTGTGGATTGCGCGTCAGCGAACTGGTAAATCTGGATCTGGCCCACACGTTTCTCGACGAGCATTACGTGGTCGTCACCGGTAAAGGCAGCAAGGAGCGCATGGTGCCTATGTCGGACATCGCAGTCGAGGAGATAAGGGCTTATCTCCCTATGCGTTCACGGCTTGACATCAAACCCGGCGAGGAAGGCATACTGTTTCTAAACCGGCGCGGACACAGGCTGACACGCCAGATGGTATTTTACATCATAAAGCGCCTGTGTGACCTCGCAGGAATACGCAAGACCATATCCCCCCATACGCTGCGCCACTCATTTGCATCGCATCTGCTCGAGGGTGGAGCCAATCTGCGAGCCATACAGCAGATGCTTGGTCATGAATCCATTGCCACCACCGAAATATATCTTCACATCGACCGATCGAGACTGAGGGATGAGATTTTAGCCCACCATCCACGCAACTGTCACGGCTCCCGCTGATTGCATCTCCGATAAGGGAGATAATGATTGTATTTATCAAAATTTTTATATATCTTTGCCGGCCAATATACAAAACTTCATATGCTATGAGTAAAAGCAGAGTATACACCTGTACCGGCGACTCGGGAGCAACTTCTCTCGTAGGAGGTACACGCGTTAAGAAAACCGATATCCGCATCGAAGCTTACGGCTCAGTCGACGAGCTTAACGCCAACATCGGCGTCCTTGCCGCCATCCCCAACCTCCAGCCCGAGTATGCCAAATTGCTTGTACGTATCCAGAACAAGCTTTTTAATATCGGCGCTTACCTTGCGACCCCCAATCCCGAAAACGCCATCACCCAGTGTCAGGGTCTGTCGTATCAGGATGTGGAGCGTCTGGAAGGCTACATCGATGCGATGGACGCCGAGCTTCCCGAGCTGTCAAACTTCGTACTTCCCGGTGGAACCCACCGCAGTGCGATAGCCCACGTGTGCCGCACCATGTGCCGCCGCTGCGAACGACGCATCGTAGCTCTTGCCGACACGACTTACGTAGATCCCAACGTGCTCAAATTTGTCAACCGCCTGAGCGACTTCCTCTTTGTTTTTGCACGTTTTAACAATGTCTCCAATCAGGTTGATGAAATATTTTGGGAGAAAGATTGTTAGTATCATAGAACAAAAAACTGACAAATAACTATCGACTATGTATTGGACACTTGAATTAGCTTCAAAGCTTGAAGACGCTCCCTGGCCCGCAACCAAAGAGGAGCTGATAGACTACGCAATGCGCTCAGGCGCCCCCCTCGAAGTAATAGAAAACCTCCAGGAAATGGAAGACGAAGGCGAAACCTACGAATGCATCGAGGACATCTGGCCCGACTACCCCTCCAAAGAGGACTTCTTCTTCAATGAGGAAGAATACTAAACTCCCAAAACGCAATTATTGATTTAATAATCAATAAATTACAGCTTAAACCACCCTCATAAAGGGGTGGTTTTTTAGTGCCCAAAAACTACCCAAAATATGTCAAAATAAGCACAATTTTTCGCGTTCACTTCCCTTCTCGCTACCCCATTTTTCAAAAAAATCCCCCCTGATTTTGGAATAGTAATTAACAATTTTATATGTTATTAGCACTGTTGCAGAAGACTATATATCATAGACTTATACCTCATCCTTCATCAAAATTACCTCAATTTTACTATTCATCTTCCTCTAAAATTTTAACAATTAAAATCCGAAAATCTCAGAAAAGAGGGTAGCGACACATAATTCGCTAATAATTAGCATATTATCTCTTTTTACTACACATATTCACCCCAAAACCGAACCGGGACAGCAATGTGGATAGTGGTGCGCCAGAATGCAAAAAGTGGTAGACCATATGTATGCCTACCACCCAAAGTACATAATAACCTAAAAGTCTAATCCTTTATCAACTTGCCTCTCCCACGTTGAAATTCAGGAGTTCATTAACCCTTGCTCTAAGAGTAGAAGGTAAGAACTTCGCATAGACCTTTTCAGTAGTCCATGTTGTTGTGTGCCCCATTAGCTGTGAGATAGTTTTTATATCAACTCCTTTGTTTAAAGCCCAGACTGCAAATGTATGGCGCGCGACATGGAAATGCAATCTGAAAGGGAGTCCCATTTTCTCACCCATACATTTGAGAGAGGTATTAATAACCTTGTTTCTGCTATTGAGAGCTTCTTTCAACCTGATTTCATTGTCAAGGTCAAACTCATTATCAAGCTGACCAAAAACAAAGTTCTCATTCACCCCCTTGTACTTCTTCAATATCTCCAACATGCCGTTGTTGATTGGCACCTCCAACAAGATAGGTCTCTTCGTATGGTTCTTCACAATTAAGTGGTGAAGCATATTGTTGTCAAAATCTATGTCTGCCCACCTCAGTGTGCAAATATCACTGAACCTCATACCATAACAATGGAAGGAAAATAAGAACATATCCATAAGTGACTTTGTAGTCTGATACTTGGATTGAGCAGTCAGATTTATCAGTAGTTTCAGTTGTTCTTCAGACAAATAGTTAATATCTCCATTCTTTGGATTTACAAGAGACTTACACTGAGAAGTCAGATATAAATCACATATCTCCACAACAATATCAGAAGAAATCCACCCTTTCCTTTGTACATGTTTTAAGGTCTTGAATATTGGTGTTAGTGCCTTGTTTATCGTATCATTGGTATTACCCCTCTCTTTTCTCCAAAGAATATATTCCTTAATAAGGTCAACAGAGACTTCACTGCAATACAAGGTCGTTGCCTTATCCAGATCTTTACATTTGACCTTTTGAACAAACTTTCTAAATTGCCCCATGTTGCACTCCACATTATGCCATACGGAATAACTGATTTTTCCCAGCTCATATAGTTGGTGAT
>CAZIPQ010000075.1:0-11957 GCA_964541165.1 uncultured Muribaculum sp. | reverse complement strand
TCTATACTGTACGATTCGAATCTATGTGTTCCACCATCATATAGATCCATGCGTCTTTCGTTGTCCCATATAAACATGCGTGATGGTCTTATTGCTTCGCCGGGACCAGAACCATGCGTCACCATTTGGCTTAACAGATGCCCGTCTTTACGTGACACCCGCTGAACGTGATAGCCATCTAGACTGCCAAGTAAATAGATACAGCTGTCACCTACATGTAATGCAAAACTACCGGGAATAATCTCCTCACCGGATACATCCTCCCATGTGGCAGTTTCTTCAATTGGAAAGTCAGGCACCCCAATATTAGGCCCTTCCTTCTTTTTAGATGTGCAGGCAATTGTAAGTAGGAGTAATAATATGTAATATGAATGACGCATTTAATAACTGATTTGTGTTTTGCAAATATAATATGTTCAAATTGTCTATGCAAATATAAACTGATAAAAACGGTAGGTTTAGCTAATAGTGTAGCTTCATGCATCCATTTTGCATGCGATGGAAAAGATACTTTTTCGCATTCGAAGCTTCTAATGTCATACTCATAGCCATGGCCTAAAATCCGATGGCTTTCGTTATCGCTTCAGGGCGAGGGATATTATAATTATTCAGCATGATTTCCTGCGTAATTCTTGCAAATACGGAGTATTCTAACGAAATTTGCCATGCAGTTATGCATAAGCAGAATAATGACAGTCTGTAGCATAATGTAGTTAATTTGCTGATAATAGGCGAGCTGTATAACTTGTATATTTGAAAATTCATTTTAATAGAAGATGTATATGGAACAGAAAGTTCAACATCCGCTTCCTAAAGAGGGCAATATGAGAAAACCCGCTAAACCGAAATCCAATCAGGTAGCTACGAGAGTTGTGGCTTTCCTCACAGTCTTCTGCCTTCTTGCTGCGCTTGCCGTAGTACGCAACGGTTCTCTTTTTGGCAAAGATGCTGAACGCTTTTTCTCATCCGGAAAATCAGATACGGTAGAGAAGCAAGATTCTGTGAGTCCTATACGGTATATCGGCTCACAGACGATTATCAATACGACTGATTTAGGCAAGGATATCTCAGGCTACGGTGGCCCTGTTCCCCTGGAGATTTATGTCACGCAAGGCAAGATTGATTCTATAGTTGCCCTCAGTAATTCGGAAAGCCCGAAGTTTTTCGGACGTCTTGCTTCTTCGGGTCTGACCCGCGCATGGAACGGAAAGACACTACAGGAAGCCATGACAATGGAAGTTGACGCTGTGACAGGAGCCACTTATTCATCCAATGCCTTTATAGCCAATGTGCGTGCCGGGGCTGCTTTCGCCGAGGGGTCCAAAACCGCTAATTCGGGTCATCTTTCCCTTGTATCCATCGCCGTGTTAATTGTAATCTTAGCCGGAGCAGTATTGCCGATCTTCATCAAGAAACCCGCATACCGTCTTGTTCAACAGTTGTTGAACGTTGCCGTTCTTGGTTTTTGGGCAGGCACTTTCATTGACTACGCCATGATGCTCAATTTCTTCTCAGGGGCACCACGCATGACGCTGAGTTTCTTTATTACCCTTATCCTTCTCGTCGTTGGACTTATTTATCCTCTGTTCAATAAGCCCAATTTCTATTGTACATGGATCTGTCCTTTCGGCTCCCTTCAGGAGCTTACAGGCAAGGTGTGTAAAAAGAAATGGAAAATCTCGCCCTCTCTCATTAAGGTACTTGACAATTTCCGTCAGTTATTATGGGTCGTGCTATTGACATTGCTCTTTATAGGCTGGGGTACAAGCTGGATTGACTATGAAGTCTTCACTGCTTTCATCGTAGAGTCGGCTTCCTGGAGTATATTGGCAGTAGGAGGTCTTTTCGTAGTGCTCTCCCTGTTTATCAACAGGCCATTCTGTCGGTTTGTGTGTCCTACCGGCTCCCTGTTGAAGCAAGCCTGACAATTCCGTTAACTCCATCTCCCATTTCAAACAAAGTATATTCACATACACAAATACAGATTTATCATGAAAAGTTACCATTGGATAATGCTGCTTTTGGCCGTGGCCTTGTTGGCCGTTTCTGTCCGCTTAGCCGCAGTATCCTCACATGAGGAAAATGACGTCAACGCGGCAGATGCCGTGATTGATTGCATCATGACACGCGCGAGTGTGCGAAGCTATACCGGCGAACAGATTAACGACAGTATCGTAGAAAAAATTCTTCGTGCCGGTATGGCCGCTCCAACTGCTGCCAATCAGCAGCCGTGGCATTTTATAGTAGTAAATGAGCAGAATTTAAAGGATTCCATCACTGCGGCATTTGAATACACCAAAATGGTGGAGAATTGCAGTTTTGCCGTTGTGGTTTGCGGAGACATGGATAATCTCTTCCAGGATGATATACACGAGGGTGGTTTCTGGGTGGAAGATTGTTCCGCGGCATCCGAGAATATGCTTCTGGCCGCCCATGCACTCGGCATCGGCGGAGTGTGGTGCGGCATCTATCCGCTTAAAGACCGTGAGCAACGACTGAGTTCGATACTTAACTTACCCTCCAACCTGACGCCTCTCAACGTGATGGCTTTCGGATATCCTGCACAGCCAGTCGCTCCAAAAGACAAGTGGGCTCCTGCCAAAATCCATTATAACGCCTACTGATCGATTGTGTCCACGGTGTCCGTTATTCACTGAGCAATTCCGGATGACACGTTTACGGAGTCAGAAGTCGGAATGATGTAGTATTTACGGGCAGGGTCGGTGTCTATCATCACCTGGTCAAGGATGATGTTGGGATCAAGGGCAGTTATGGTAAGTGTGTGGCGTCCCTGACTGATAGTGTGTTGTGTGACAGGCCGTGCCTGATTGCGCAACACATTTTCTTTCCAGCGGTCGCTGCGGCCTTTTTCCTTGATTGAAATGATCTTAGGATCGTTGCCGTCAATATTTACTGCGATGCGCAGATTACCGTCATCCACCGGCTGGGTGGGGATGAGAGCCGTCGTGATGGCTACAGTGGCTTCTTCCGGCAGATCAAAGGAGTAGTCAATACTTGCTCCGGCCGGCAATTCGATCGCGCCAAGACTATGGCCGAGAAGCGGTAGGGGCGCGGGAGAGAACGAGGCACCTGAATAGTCGGCAGCGTTGAATGAACGGAATGTACTGTCAGGTTTCCGGTACTCGCGTTTAAATGGCACGGAACTATAGGCTTCTATTTCCCGGTCGGTCAGTCCGACAGGAAGTACCGGGGGATTGAATACCGACAGATCGCGCGGCATCATGGATATGAGCCGATGCCATTTACCGCCGGCCACGGAGTCATTATAATAAGCGGTGAGGCGGCGCAGCTGACGGTAGGCGGCCATACTGCGTGCGCAGGCTCCGAGCATAAGTGAGTCACGGCTGAACAGTGACTCTCCGCTCTGTCCCATGGCATAGCTCCGCGCACGCTGAGCCTCAAGCATCTTTACCGACATTGCCGCGGCGCACTTGACGGGGTATGCGATCTGCGAGAAGTAAGCATCACGTCGTTCAGGCGCTATATGGTTGCCGATGCTGTCGACACGACGGGCTATTGCATCGTATTGCGCCATGTACCTGTCGGCCTCATTTCCCATGGCGGTAAAGCTGATGTCGGTATCGATGACATGTGACCGTCCGCGCGGATAGGCCTTGCGGTCACTCAGCTCGACCTGAGTCCATCCCATGTGTTCGGGTCGCCGTATGGCGGTAAGACGGTAATATTCAGCCATCACTCCGGCAAGCGAGTCAGCCGTTTCTTCTCCGAACTCACGGCCGAGCCATCTCCTCAGATGATTGTCCACTCCGGCGGATGTGACGGCATCGATATCCCATGCCATGTCAAGGAAAAGCTCCATCCCGTAGGATGATGTCTTCATGTCATGTACATTCACTATCCATATTCGCCGGGCGTCATGATCAAAGGCATTCTTCATTTCCCGGTAGATCAGTCCGGGCTGGGTAGTGCCGAGCCACAGATAGTCGTGAGGCCTTCCCCAGTAGCTCAGGTGGTAGTAAACTCCGCTCCCTCCCGTGCGCTTCCGCTCCTCGGGGTCGCTAAGCCGTGTGATATGGCCGTAATTGTCATCACACCACATGAGTGTCACATCATCAGGCACTTCCAGACCGTTGTGCATTATATCGAGCACCTCCTTATACAGTACGAGAGTCTGCGGTACTTTCGTGATGTCGGGATCCACATACTCGGTCAGTAATCGGCGCTGGTCATTTATGACATTACCGAGCGCGCTGACCTTTTCAGGCATTGTCTTTACGCCCTCCATGTTGCCGTCGTGAATACCGCGCATCCCGACGGTATATATGTTGTCACGGTCATAGACATTGCTTACTCTCTCCGCCCAATAGTCAAGCACTGCATCGCGGTTGGTGATGTAGTTGTAACGTCCGCGCTCATCAGTGTTCCATTCGCCAACATTATTGCGCATCATAGGCTCGCAGTGGGAGGTGCCGATGATGATGCCGCAGCTGTCGGCGGTCTCCATAGCTCCGGGCGTGAGATAAAACGGCGTGGTATTGTCGTGCATAGCGGGCCATATCGTGTTGGCCCTGAGCCGGAGCAGCAGCTTGAATATCTCTTTGTAGGTGCGCGGGCCTATTGTTCCCTGTCCCGCTTCAGGCTCAAAGGTCATGCAACTCCACGGGAGGAGGCTCCAGTCCTCGTCGTTTATAAATATGCCACGGTATGTGACCGACGGAGTCTGCAATGTGACATATTCATCCGGGACGGTTATTGAGTCACGATGTGAAGGGGTGACATCGTTCCACCATACCCATGGCGAGACTCCTGCAAGACGTGACACTTCAAGGAGAGCATACGCCGTTCCGCGGTCATCGGCTCCGACGGCATACAATCGGTCGCCAGATGCTTTGAGGCAGAAGCCGTCACTATGCCCCATGATGGAATCAAGCGGGAGGCCGGCTGCGCGCAACTCCTCTATCCGGCTTCCGGTGGCTGTTGAAATATTGCATACTCTAAGCCTGGCGTTCTCCCAGTCAGTGGCATGCGGGCGCAGGCCGGTGACGGCTTCAATATCCATGTCCAGCATTTCTGCCGCAACATGGATTACCGGTCTTTTGTGATATTCCGGAAGATTATAGGTCAACGGGGCGCGGGCATCAGCGAGCTTCACGGCAGGGAATGCCCCGCAGGCCGTGAACAGAAGGATGCCGATACATAACAGCCACCGTCTCATAACGGATCATTTAATTGCCGTCAGGCTTAACGGTCTCACAAAATGGCGAGGGTGCCCAGTAAAATTCGCTGAAGCTGTCAGGATGCGCCGGATCATAGCCATTGAAATCAATGACGTGGCTGTACAGCCCCGGGGCTGCATCACGCATCCCTTCGATGACACATTTTGCTATCTGGTAAGCACCGTAGGTATTGAAATGGGTATTATCCTCCAGAGTTTCCGTCTGACCGGGGAACGTATTTGCCGGATAGTGCACGAACGCACGCTTTGAATGGTCGGGCCCCATCGCTTCATACAGTCGCGCCGTCATGCCGTTGAGCTCGATTACCGGAATATTCTCACGACGGGCCACATCGCGCATGGCATCCGGAAAATCCTCATGGGTGTTGACCGTCGCGCCATATTCGTTGAACACACGGCGGCGTGTAGGAGTGACAAATACGACGTTCACGCCTTTGGCCCGTGCTTCATCGGCGATTGTCTTGAGCGAAGTTGCGAATGTGTACCATGCACCTTTACCGGGACCTTTCTGCTTCTGGTCGTTATGGCCGAATTCAACCAGCATCCAGTCACCCGGCCGTGCGTCACGCAGGGCCCGGCGCAGACGTCTGGCGGCAATAAATGTATTGGCACTCTCGCCACTCTCGGCATAGTTGGCCACAGCGACATTGTCATCAAAGAATCGGGTCACCATCTGTCCCCAGCTGGCCCACGGCTCATTCTCCTGGTCGACTACCGTGGAGTTGCCGCACAGATAGAGAGTCATGGTCGAGGCGGTGTCAGCGGGCTCAATAGTGATTGAACGGAGAGCCGGGGACTTGCCGTTGATCTCAAATGTAAGGCGGTCATCCCAGTCGAGCTTGCCATATTCGCGCGGTTTGAGGCGTATTGATGTGGCCTCATCAATGCGCGGGCTGCGCTTGTTGACAATGAATGTACGTGTAAGGTGTTCACCCTTGCGCGTGGGCTGATTCTCCACAAGCAGACGGCGCGACTCGGCACGCACTGTGGTCTCGGCGGCACGGCGGTCTGATCCCAGGTCGAAAGTGACACGATAGTTGCCGTCGGGCACACGGACTGACCAGTAATAAGGATCGGAGCTCCCGGGTTTGGGGGTAGGGATGCGGTCAAAACCGACACCTGTTATGGAGTCATAACGGGATGAAGAATCGATCATATATGTCTCGCCGATTGCCGGAACAGAAGACAATAGTACGAGCAGAAGAGATAGAACGCCTGTTTTCATGGATGTGGTTACTGGATAAATAAAACAAAAAGCAGTCCACCTGCTATAATGCAGGTGAACTGCTGTGTTATCGGGAATGTCATGCAAGCGAGGCAATGACCTCCTTTATACGGTCGGCAAGCGCATCGGCTTCGGCCATTGTGGCGGCCTCGGAATAGATGCGGATGATAGGCTCGGTATTTGACTTGCGCAGATGGACCCATGAGTCGGCGAAGTCAATCTTCACACCGTCAATGTCAGTTATCGTCTCATTGGCAAAGCGCTGCTTCACAGCTTCAAGGATCTTGTCAACGTTGATGTCGGGGGTAAGCTCAATCTTGTTTTTGGCGATGGCATATTGCGGATAGCCGGCCTTGAGCTCGCTTACTTTCTTGCCGCTCTTGGCAAGGAGGGTCAGGAACAGTGCGACACCTACAAGTGCATCGCGGCCGTAATGGGCGGCAGGATAGATGACTCCGCCGTTGCCCTCGCCGCCTATGATGGCGCCGGTCTCCTTCATCTTGGTCACGACATTGACCTCTCCGACAGCTGCGGCATTGTACTCACAGCCGTGAGCACGGGTTACGTCACGCAGCGCACGTGAAGAGCTGAGATTGCTGACTGTTGATCCGGGAGTGTGAGACAGTACATAATCGGCCACTGATACGAGAGTATATTCCTCCACGAACATCTCGCCGTTTTCCATCACGATGGCGAGGCGGTCAACATCAGGATCCACTACGAAACCTACATCGGCACGTCCTTCACGCATCAGGTCGGCAATCTGTGTGAGGTTTTCCGGAATAGGTTCGGGAGTATGGGCAAAGCGGCCGGTGGCCTCGCAGTTGAGCTCAATGATGTTCTTCACACCGAGTGCGCGCAGAAGCTGGGGAATGACCACACCGCCTACCGAATTGACGGCATCAACCGCTACAGTGAGATCAGCCTTGGCTATGGCCTCGGTGTCAACAAGCTCAAGAGCCTTGACCATGTCGATATGCTTGCGGTTGTAGGTGTTGTTGGTATAGGCAGTGCCGATTTTATCAATCGGGGCAAAACGGTATGAATCGGCCTCGGCAATGCGGAGCACCTCTTTGCCCTGGGCATCATTGAGAAACTCGCCGTCCTCGTTGAGAAGTTTCAGGGCATTCCACTGTGCCGGATTGTGAGAGGCGGTGATGATGATGCCGCCGCAGGCCTGCTCCATGACTACGGCCACTTCGGTAGTGGGAGTGGAGGCAAGTCCGATGTTGACCACGTCAAAGCCCATGGCTGTGAGGGTTGCCTCGACAAGCGAACTTACGATGGGGCCCGAAAGGCGTGCGTCGCGTCCTACTACTATGGTGCGGGAAGTTTTAGTTGTGGTGCGGGCGATGAAGTCGGCATAAGCCGCAGTGAACTTCACCACGTCGACCGGACTGAGTCCTTCGCCGGGAGCTCCGCCGATAGTGCCGCGGATACCCGATATCGATTTAATCAGTGACATGAGTGTTATGCTGTAAAAGGATTATCAGATGTTGCTTTTGTAGTAACGGATGTGATACAGATAGGGTGTCACCACTGCGATCTCGTCGTTACGTCCTGCAATCGAGCGGACAACAATATTCACCTCACACTGATTGCCGAAATAGCCTAAAGGTAACTGAATACCCTCGCCCCATTCAATTGATGACGATGAAGTGTAATTGTTGTAACGTATGGATATGGAAGTGCTGACATTGCCCTCGTTGCTGTAGCTGGGGTAGGGGAGCTCCGAGTCCTTGTATTCCGAAAGATCATAGCGAGTCATGCGTATATAGACAAGCTCATTATCCTCGAAACGCTCGTCCATGTCACCCTTGTCGATTACCTGCATGTAGACATTGCCGTCCTCATCCATGCGATAATACGGAGCATCATTTCCGATTGCGAAATTATTGTCGGCCGGTACGTTTCCTACGACTATCTGGTCGGCGAGAAAGTTGTTGATGGCTTTAGTCTCGAGCTGAAGCAGGTCGGCATAGCTCGTCGAGTCGTTGCAGGAACTCAGTGTAAAGGCCGCCACTATGGCGAGGCCGATAAAAAGTCGTGAAAAAATATGCATTGTAATAATTGTTATTTTATCGTATGTTCAAGCGATGTCACGTATGCCCGGGCATCCTCGAGAGTTTTCATATAAATGTCAAGGGCCTCGTCAAGCGTACACTGCAATTCGCCGCCGGAGGCATTGATGTGACCGCCGCCGTTGAAATACTTTTCACAAATATCATTGACGTGGAAATCGCCCTTGCTGCGGGTCGAAACCTTTATCTCATTCTCATCTTCGCGGATGAAAGTGGAGTAGATGATGTCGGGGCTTGACAAGGGCATGTTGACGAGCCCTTCGGTGTCACCCTTCTTGTAGTTGTAACGCTTCAGGTCATCGGCCGAAAGGACTGTAAGTGCGGCCTTGGCTTCGGGAAATACCCGCATGTTGGCCATGGCATAGCCCTGAAGCTTAAGTACGTTGACCGACTTGGTGTCCATGATGCGCTTGTAGATCTCATCCTTGTTGATGCCTTTACGCAGCAGTTCGGCGATTATGAAGTATAGGTCGGGATCGTTGGAGTTGTACGAGAAATTGCCCGTATCGGTCATCATGCCGGCATATATGCATGTTGCTGCCTTGCGGTCGATGAGCGGAAAGAGCTCCAGACGGCATAACAGACGGAACAGCAGTGCGCAGGTCGATGACTGCTTGGGATAGCTGATGACCACATCGGCAAAATCCTCCGGATTCTCGTGATGGTCAACGAGTACCTTGGGAGCCTTGGCTGCAGCAAGGGCCTCCTGCATGCGGTCGACGCGGTAGAGTGCGTTGAAGTCAAGACAGAATATCAGCTGGGCGTTGTCGAGCAGCTTGCCGGCGAAGTCGGTATATTTGGAGTAGGGTACAATATCCTTTGTGCCAGGTAATGAACGCAGAGAGTCGGGAATACGGTCAGGTGTCACCACATGCACGTCTTTGCCGATACGTGTCAGCACGTGCATGAGCCCGAGTGATGACCCGACGGCATCGCCGTCAGGTGACATGTGGCAAGTGATCACTATGCGCTCATACTCTTCGAGCAACCGGCGCACAGCCTTGACCTTGGCTTCCTCAATCAGTGGTTGTAACATTGATGGTAGGGGGTTGTATTTAAAATGCAAATTTACTGAAATGTAATGAAATTTTCAAGCATTGGGGTCACATCATGACATTAATTAAATTTTTATAGCAAATTGCGTTGAGAGTATGCGATTTTTTTACGATATTTGTACTCGATACAATATATAAACTAAAATTCATAATTATAAGACAATGAAGAAAAGTGCACTTCAAAAAGCTCGTGCATCTTATCGCCCGAAACTTCCTGTGGTTCTCGCAGGCGCAGTAAAGGCTGTGGATGGCCAGCCTACCGAATCAGTCGCTGATCAAGCCGAGATCAAAAAACTCTTTCCCAATACTTACGGTCTTCCCGAAATCCATTTTGAAAAGGACGGTTCTCCGGCCAAAGGCAGCAAGCCCTTTAACGTTGGTGTAATTCTGTCAGGCGGTCAGGCCCCCGGCGGTCACAATGTGATCAGCGGTCTGTTTGACGGTATCAAGAAAGTGCATCGTGACAGCCGTCTGTATGGCTTCCTCATGGGTCCCGGCGGTTTTGTCGATCACCAGTATATGGAGCTTACAGCCGATATTATCGATGAATACCGTAACACTGGCGGTTTTGACATTATCGGTTCAGGTCGTACGAAACTTGAGACCAAGTCACAGTTTGACAAGGGTCTTGAGATCCTGAAAAAACTTGACATCAAGGCTCTTGTAATCATCGGCGGCGATGACTCCAACACCAATGCCGCTATTCTTGCAGAATACTACAAGTCAATTAATGCCGGTGTACAGGTTATCGGCTGTCCCAAGACTATCGACGGTGACCTTAAGAATGAGGTTATCGAGACTTCATTCGGATTTGACACCGCAACCAAGGTCTACAGCGAGGTTATCGGCAACATCCAGCGTGACTGCAACTCTGCAAAGAAATACTGGCATTTCATCAAGCTGATGGGCCGTTCGGCAAGTCATATTGCCCTCGAATGTGCTCTTCAGTGTCAGCCTAACATTTGTATCATCTCGGAAGAGGTTGAGGCTAAGAAGCAGACTCTCAATGATGTTGTCAACGGCATCGCTGAGGTTGTAGCCCGCCGTGCTGCAAATGGCAATAACTACGGTATAGTCCTTATTCCCGAAGGCCTTATCGAGTTTATCCCGGCGATGAAGGCACTGATCGGTGAGCTTAATGAACTTCTTGCCGTTCAGGCTTCTGAGTTTGCCAAGATTGACCGTGGCGAGCAGCTGCAGTGGATCGCCGCACGTCTTACTCCTGAGAAGGCCGAGATATTTACCTCGCTTCCCGAAGGCGTAGCCCGTCAGCTGTGTCTCGACCGCGATCCTCACGGAAATGTGCAGGTTTCGCTCATCGAGACTGAGAAACTCCTCGGAGAGATGGTAGGCCGTCGCCTTAACGCCCTCAAGTCTGATGGTAAGTTTGTCGGCAAATTCGCCACCCAGTATCACTTCTTCGGCTATGAGGGTCGTTGTGCCGATCCTTCAAACTTTGACGCCGATTACTGCTATGCTCTCGGTTACAATGCCGCATGCCTCATCAACGCAGGTGTTACCGGCTATATGTCGAGCGTACGCGGCCTGACCAAGCCTTCGGTTCAGTGGCGTGCAGGTGGTATACCCATCACAATGATGATGAACATGGAACGCCGTCACGGAGCGATGAAGCCGGTTATACAAAAGGCTCTTGTAACCCTCGATGGCAAGGCTTTCAAGAAGTTTGCATCGATGCGTGACAGCTGGGCTATCAATACCGAGTATGTTTATCCGGGCCCGATCCAGTATTTCGGTCCTGCAGAAGTTTGTGACCAGCCGTCACTCACTCTTCAGTATGAACATGACGCTGTAAAGTAAAAGAAATACCCGAATCATAGCTTGCATGGAGTCGCCTCGGGGGAGCAATGTCGCTCTCAGGCGACTCCACTTTTTTTATAGGTTGCGCATGGGGGATATAGTTGCGCACCTATGGCGCGCATTGAGTGGAGTGGGGCGCTGTTACCTCGGGTTGCGTGCAGCTGACGCAGCACTTACCCGAGGCTTTGCTTGTTCAGGCGCGTTGCGCCTGTGACGCCACTAACGCGGCTATCCGTGCCCGATATGTTGTGGAATATTATTGCGCACCTACGGCGTGGCTATCTGTGTGCGGCGCAAATGTTTATAAGAGGCTGTGATGGGTGCGTGCGAAGGTGAGCCGCGTCAGCGGCCACGCAGGCGCAGCGCGCCTGAAGAAGTTAAGCCTGGGGTAAGCTCCGCGTTAGCGGGGCGCAACCCCAGGTATGTCGCCACACCCACAATCAGCGCTCCATCGGAGCGCGACATGCGTCAGAATTCGCTGGTGAAGTGGCCGCGGACTTTCGGGCTATCGGCCTGAGCCATCTGGAGCACATACTTGGAATCGGCGAGAAATACATCAC
>CAZIPQ010000074.1:0-12007 GCA_964541165.1 uncultured Muribaculum sp. | reverse complement strand
GACTTCCTCGGACTGAAAACACTGTCGATCATCAAGGAGTGTCTGGCCAACATCAAGCTGACCCGCGGCATCGATGTCGACATCGACAATATTCCCATCGACGACCGCAAGACTTACGAGCTGTACTGCGCCGGCAAGACCACCGGAACATTCCAGTTTGAGTCGGCCGGTATGCAGAAATATCTTCGTGAACTGCAGCCGTCGGTATTCGAGGACCTCATCGCCATGAACGCCCTCTACCGTCCGGGCCCTATGGACTATATCCCCGACTTCATCGCCCGCAAGCATGGAAAGTCGCCTATCGTCTACGATATACCCATCATGGTGCAGTATCTGAAGGACACCTACGGCGTAACCGTGTATCAGGAGCAGGTCATGCTACTGTCACGTCTGCTGGCCAACTTCACCCGAGGCGAGAGCGACACCCTGCGTAAAGCCATGGGTAAGAAGCTCATCGACAAGATGAATGCCTTGAAAGCCAAGTTTCTAAAAGGGGGTCAGGATAACGGTCACGACCCGAAGGTGCTTGAAAAGATATGGGCCGACTGGGAGAAGTTTGCATCATACGCATTCAACAAGAGCCACGCCACCTGCTATTCATGGGTAGCGTTCCAGACCGCTTATCTCAAAGCCAACTATCCTGCCGAATACATGGCTGCAGTGCTGAGCCGCAACCTGGCCGACATCACCAAGCTGACCACCTTCATGGACGAATGCAAGGCCATGCATATCGAGGTAAAGGGCCCGGATGTCAACGAGTCGTTTGCCGCATTCGGTGTGAACAAGGAAGGAGAGATTCGCCTCGGAATGGCAGCTATCAAGGGTGTCGGTGTCAATGTGGTCAACGAGATCATCCGCGCACGCGATGAAGGAGGGCCTTTCAAGGATATCTACGACTTCGTGGAGCGCGTCGACCGCAGCGCCATCAACCGACGCATAATTGAAAATCTCGCCGTGGCGGGTGCCTTTGACTGCTTCAGCGAGATCAAGCGCGAGGACTTCTTTGCCACCAACGCAAAGGATGAGAGCTTCTCGGAGCTGCTTGTAAGATATGCCCAGAACTACCAGAATGACAAGAACCGTAACGAATGTTCACTCTTCGGTGATATCGATGACACTCTCACCACTGCGGGACGACCGGCCGTAACGCCTGCCCTCCCTTGGGTCAACATGGTCAAGCTCGAGCGTGAGCGCGAGCTTATCGGCATGTACCTTTCAGGACATCCGCTCGATCCGTACTACATCGAGCTAACCTACGGCTGCTCGGTGTCGCTGAAAGACTTTGCCGAGGAGGTTCCAGTAGAGGGGCGCGAGGTGGTCATAGGCGGCCGCGTTACCGAATACTCCACACGCATGGGACGCAAGGGTCAGTTCGGCATATTGAAGGTCGAGGACTACACCGGCGCTGCCGAGTTCATGCTGTTCGGTCAGGACTTTATCGACTTCGGCCGTTACGGCATACCAGACACCCCGATACTGATACGCGGCAAATACAGCCGCCGCTTCGCCAACAGCGACGTTCGCTTCCAGATCACCGGCATCTCATTGCTGGAAGATGTGAAGGGCCGACTTGTCAACGCCATCACCATAAATGTCAACGCCGACCGCATCAACGAGGGCTTCAACTCGCTGATGAAGTCGCTCACCACCTCAGGCGAGGGAAATCAGGTCGAGCTCAACTTCACCATCCATGACTCTGCGCTCAACCGTACCGTCAAGCTGGCCTCCAGCCGCAAGATAGGACTGTCGCGCAAACTACTCAACTCACTGTCAGAGCTTGAGATGGATTACGACATCACACGTTCATGGGCCGGATAACGCATCCGCTCACGATTGTGGCCGAAAATTTTGTGGATACCGATTAAGTTTTTTAAATTTGCTATCATTTTAAACAAGACTCTTATGGCTATTACTTTTACTGACGACAACGTCAAGGAATTCATTGAATCAGGCAAGCCCGTGCTTATCGACTGCTGGGCAACATGGTGTGGTCCCTGCGTGCGCATGGCTCCGGTAATCGATGAGGTTGCCGCTGAATTTGGCGACAAGGCTGCCGTAGGCAAGTACAACATCGACGAGCAGAATGATCTGACTATGAAGTATCGCATCATGTCTATCCCCACCATACTCATCTTCAAAGGTGGTGAACTGGTTGAGCGTCTTGCCGGCTCTCAGCCCAAGTCAACTCTCGTTGACAAGCTTAACAGCCTCGTATAAGCAAAACCTCGATTTACATCATTTACAACAAGGGCACGGCATTGTCCGTGCCCTTGTTGCTATTATTACACGTAACCGACACTGAAGAAATGGCCGACATAAGCAAGCCCGGCGAGGGAGTATCACTTATCAAACATGTGACCTGGGTAGGATTTTGGGTAAATGCCTTTCTCATGGCAGTAAAAATAGCCGTAGGTTACTACGGGCACAGTGACGCGCTCGTAGCCGACGGTTTTCACTCGCTTAGTGACTTTGCCACCGACTTCATCGTCCTCGTACTCGTGGGTATAGCCTATCGCGGCGCCGACGACACGCATCCATGGGGACACGGCAAATTTGAGACATTTGCCTCGCTGCTCATCTCGGTGATTCTTGCAGGTGTCGCCGTAGCAATCGGTTATTCAGGCTTCAAGTCCATAATGCACTCTCTCCACGGCGGTTTACTGCCCCGGCCTGATATATGGACCCTGGTTGTGGCACTGATATCCATCCTTAGTAAAGAGCTACTGTTCCGCTACACTCTCAGTGCCGGCAAGCGCATCCATTCAGGGGCGCTGATCGCCAACGCATGGCATCACCGCAGCGACGCCATCTCGTCAATAGCAACCCTTATCGGCGTGGCCGGAGCGCTGTTTTTCGGAGAGAAAATGCGCATTCTCGACCCGATAGCCTCAATGCTCATCGGTGTGTTTATCCTTATCTCGGCATGGCAGATAGCACGCCCGGCAGTCGACGAACTGCTTGAACGTGCGCTCGATCCCAAAGAGGTGAAACGCATAGGCGACATCGTGGCCAGCGTACCGGGAGTGAAAGGTTACCATCATCTGAAGACCCGCCGTGCGGGCCACTCCGCCGTAATCGACATGCATATAAAGGTCGATCCCGATATCACCGTAACCCAGGGCCACGATATCGCCACCAAGGTTGAGGAGCGTCTGCGTGCCCGCTACGACAAGGATATCATCACCAATATCCATGTCGAGCCGTTTCATGCGACCGATAGGGCTATTCTCCCTTGATATTTTTAAGCGAGTATTTCCGCTTGTTTTCAGTCCAATAACGTTCAAGGCGATCAGCCTCTTCCTTCGTGAGCCAACACACGGCACCATGTTTCTGCTCGGAGAAGTTGGCGCGTGTAAGTGAGCCTTCATCAAAGCGGCCCAGATCGCGGAATGTCAGGAAATCAGTCGTTTCGGCGAAACCGAAGTTGTGAGGAGTGCGCCGATAGCAGTCATACATGAGTATCCACCGGTCCTCCCCGATTATCTTGTATATGTGGGGCGCTTCACAGCCCCCTTTTTCAAAGTCACAGTAATCATCGATATACTGCCAGTCGCGGTTGATATGGCGAGATACGGCCTGCTTTATTCCTGCCGTGCCGTCATGTGAGCAATACATCAGGTGATACATTCCGTCGGGAGTGTATATTATATCACCGTCAATAGCCTCCTTGTCGGCCTTCGGATAAGTGAACAGCACTGCCGGTTCAGTCAGCAGCGTGTCGTAATCATCATTTATATAGCTATAGTACAGCCGCGTCATGTCAACCCCGTGACGCATGGTATAATACAGCATCAGCCGTCCGTTTTCATAATCCCATGCGGTCTCAGGAGCCCATACACAACCGATATCCGCCCATTCCGGCAGCCGGGAGAAGTCAATGTTGGCCCGGCTCCAATTAAGCAGGTCATCCGATTTCATAAGCACAAGTCCCCGGTTGTTACCCCAGCCATATTGCACCTCATCGCGCTCCCACCTTGTGTCGCGGTAACCGGCCTGACTGCCGTAGATATTAAGGTCGGTCATGGCAAGATAGAACTTACCGTCGGGCGCACGGAATATGTGAGGGTCACGGATGCCATGCTGTACCGCAATCGTATCACCGGCCATGACAGGCTCACCGTCATTAAGAGCCGTCCAGCTATAGCCGTCGTAGCTGAGCGCCATGTAGAGGCTATGGGTATCATCCTTGTGAAACACCATCAGATAAGCACCCATATCCTTCTCTTCAGGGCTTCCGGCAAGCATGTCAACGGGCATCGTTGCCACAAGCATAACATAAGCGAGCACGAGCCATGACAATCTCCCAGTCTTCATATCACGAATTATTGATCTCATATTCCCAATCGTTTTTAAGCTTCCTTGCATGTTCAAATATACTATTTTTTAAGGAAAAGCACCCCGGCCTCCCCTATTTTTATTAACTTTGTAAAAATCTTAAATCACGACCAATTATGAACTTAAAAGTGCTTGCCGCCTCAACGGCAATACTGACTGCCTCAATCGCCGTCAATGGCGCCCCGAAATTTACGACATTTCCTGACGGATCGCCCGTCCCCGAATGGTTTAATGACGCCACTCCCGTCAATGTAGACCGTCTCGGCAAAAAATACGTAATCACAGACTACGGAGTGGTCAACGACAGCACACTGCTGCAGACCAAAGCCATCCAGGCCGTCATCGACAAGGCAGCCGAAGCCGGTGGAGGCGTCATCGTAATTCCTGAAGGAACCTATCTGAGCGGCTCACTGTTTTTTAAGCCCGGCACTCACCTAAACGTAGCCAAGGGTGGAAAGCTGAAAGGCAGCGACTCCATCACCAACTATGAGATTGTACCGACCCGTCTTGAAGGACAGACGATACCCTATTTCGCAGCGCTTGTCAACGCCGACGGATGTGACGGCTTCACTATCACCGGCCCGGGCACTATCGACGGCAACGGACACCGTTTTTACGATGAGTTCTGGCTTCGCCGCAAAGTGAATCCCAAATGCACAAATCTTGAGGCACTTCGCCCGCGCATGCTGTATGTATCCAACTCAAAGGATGTCACTGTCAACGGCATCAACATGGTCAACTCAGGCTTCTGGACCAATCACCTTTACAACTGCGACCACATCAAATATATCGATGTAACCATCCTGGCTCCGACCGACGGTTATCCCAAAGGCCCGAGTACCGATGCGATCGACCTTGACGCATGCAGCGACGTACTCATCAGCGGATGCTACATGAATGTGAACGATGACGGTGTATGCCTGAAAGGCGGTAAGGGTACTTATGTCGACACAATTCCGGGCAATGGTCCGGTGGCTCGTGTCATCGTCGACAAGTGTACTTTCGGCAAGACCAATGCCGGAGTAACCTGCGGAAGCGAGGCATGGGACTGCTCGAATGTCATATTGAAAGACTGCAAGTTTGAGGACACATATCACGTACTGCTGTTCAAGATGCGTCCCGACACCCCGCAGCAATACCGCAATGTACTCGTAGACGGTGCACGCGGACGTGTGCGCAACGGTGTGGAAGTACAGACCTGGCGTCAATTCTTCAACAAGACCGACCGTGATCCGATGCCACCGTCGGGTGTTGACAATGTTACCGTAAGAAACGCACATCTTGACTGTACCCGCGAATTTTACCGCGACCGCAAGACCGATGACTATACGCTCACCAATTTCACTTTTGAGAATATCAGCGCAAGCGATCCGTCGGACAACTTCGATACTTCAAATATCAATAACTGCAAGGTTACCGATGTTGAGATCAACGGCGTCCTGATTGAATAATCTGACCATTCACTCCCGTAAACTGCATATCGCAACGCCTGCCGGTGATTAATTCCGGCAGGCGTTGTGTCATTTATATGAACATACCTGAGGCATCGTATGTTATAATCACATATACACTATTCTATTTCTTAAAATTTACGAGAGATGAAACTGAAACTTATCGCATGTGCAGTAGCATTCATTGCTTTCTGCGGAGTAGAGAAGGCCGACGCCTGCACCCGAGTGGTGTATGAGGGTGACACGACCCAGACGACCAACCCGACCGAGGTACTGCGTATCGTAGGCCGATCACTTGACTGGAAGACACCGATTCCTACAAATCTTTATGTATATCCCCGTGGCAACAAGAAAAAGAGCCACTCGCTGCCCGGAGCCTTTGAATGGACATCAAAGTATGGTTCAGTATATGCCGTAGGCTACGACGGTGGTGTAACCGAGGGTATGAACGAAATGGGCCTTGCAATAAACGGCCTGTTCTGTAAAGGCACGGTGTACGACGGACCCAATACGGTAAACAAGCCGCCGATGTCATTGGCTGTGTTTGTTGCGTGGCTGCTTGACATGAATGCCAACACACCTGAAGTTGTAAAGGTGCTGAAAGAGCAGAACTTCAACATCTCAGGCGCTACGTTTGACGGCGGTACAGTATCAGCACTCCACTGGGGTGTAACCGATGCCGAAGGCCGTACTGCAATCATTGAGTTTGATCACGGTAAAATCAATGTATACGAAGGCAACTATCCCGTGCTGACCAACGATCCTCCACTGCCCCAGATGCTTGCCATCAACGACTATTGGCAGAAGGTGGGTGGCGTAAACTTCTTACCCGGTACCGTAAAGAGTCCTGACCGCTTTGCACGTGCATCATTCTTTGACAGCCATGTGGAGCACACCAATGACAGCGCTCTCGGATTTGCAATCGTCCGCAGCGTCATGATGAATGCCGCAGTGCCGTTCCACTACGCCATCGAGACCGAGCCTAATGTATCGTCGACCCAGTGGCTGTCATTTGCCAACCTGCGCGACCGTCTCTATTACTTCTATCCTGTCACCAACTACGGCGCATACTACATCGACCTGAAGAAGTGTGACCTCCGTCCCGGTGCATCAGTGATGAAACTCGATACATCTAAGGCTACCGACTATGTCGGTGACGTAACATCGAAACTGGTTGCCCACGCTCCCTTCACGCCCATGTACTGATTATCCGCAAAGTGTGCATAATATGAAATATTATCACTAACTTTGTAGTAAAAATCAGGCTCAGCGACAACTATGCGCGGTATTGTAAACCGAATTTTATCAATCATAATATTACTGTCAGCTTCGCCCGCACTAATTCATGCGGCTGAAGCTGACAGTATTGTTGCGCATACACCTGAGCAACCCCATAAAAACTGGGTGAAGCAACTTATCGCAACAAATTTTGAGATCAACAACCCCTCGATAAATTATCCTAAGTTTGCCCGCTTCATAGTCAAGGTATACAACTGGGGTGACCGGACTTTCAATTCTTACGATCCGGAATATGTGGTCAACGTAGGAAAAAACTGGAAACTGACCGGCAATTCATACAACTGGGGTGAAAGCAACGTGCTGTATTTTCAGGACCGGAACTATATACGTATGTACAGTTCGATATACAGTGACGTCGGTGCCAACCTCGGTTTCATGGCGCTTAACATAGGGTACACGATCAACGCCAATAATCTTATAGGCAATCCGACCAATTACCGCAAGAACATGCGCTATAGCTTTACCTGCGGATTATTTGCCGCCAATGTCATAAGGACCGACACTCGAGGCGGTATGAAAATCACCCACTTCGGTGAGCGCAAACTGAACAAGCGTCTTGCATTCAACAATATCTACCAGTCGAACACTGAAGTCGATCTTTACTACTTTTTCAACAACAAGCGATATTCGCAGGCTGCCGCTTACTGCTACTCCAAGTACCAGTTGAAAAGCGCCGGTTCATTTATAGCCGGTCTTAACTACGGAAAACAATCGATTGACCTTGACTTCAGCCAACTGCCTGCCGAACTGGCTGCCGAGATGCCGGGCAACCACATGAAATACAATTTCAATTACAATTCTTACAACATCCTGTTCGGCTACGCTTACAACTGGGTGCTACATCCCCGCCGCTGGCTCATCAATGCCACTATGCTGCCATCGGTAGGCTACAAACACTCATACGAGGACTCCACTGACGGTAAAAAAGATATGTTTTCTCTGACCGCCAAGGCCATGCTTGCAGTCGTGTACAATCACCGCAGCCTCTTTGCCTCGCTCAACGGCCGTATGGACGGCCACGTACACTTCGGCAACGGCTACACGTTTTTCAATTCAATAGAATCAGTCACGTTTAACGTCGGTATGCGGTTCTGATACCGGCGTCAATCCAAGTCCGGCTGCGACTTCAGCCATCAATGCCAATGCGGCATCACGCTCGTTAGGGATCGCACCGTCCAGAATAGCATTCTTTATGGCTTCCTTTATTATACCGACCTCACGCGACGGGTTCAGGCCATAGGCAGCCATGATTTCCTCACCGCTTACCGGAGGCTGAAAGTTGCGCACACGGTCTTTTTCCTCAATCTCCGCCATCTTGCGGCACACAAGGTCATAGTTATCGCGGTAACGCTTGACTTTGTCCTGATTTTTTGAAGTGATGTCGGCACGGCACAGGGTCATCAGATCATCAATATCGTCACCTGCGTCAAAGATAAGACGACGCACGGCCGAGTCCGTGACCTCTTCCTCGATAAGCGCGATAGGACGCATGTGCAGTTCGACCAGCTTCTGCACATACTTCATGCGGTCATTAAGAGGGAGACGCATATTCTTAAAAATACGCGGAACCATCTTGGCGCCGATAAAATTATGATTATGGAACGTCCAGCCGACACGCTCATCCCAGCGTTTGGTCACCGGCTTGGCTATGTCATGAAACAGTGCCGCCCAGCGCAACCATACATCCTTGCTGCTGCGGGCCACATTGTCAAGCACCTCCAGCGTGTGATAGAAATTGTCTTTATGACCGCGGCCCCGCACAGTCGATACTCCCTGCAGCGCAGCAAGCTCAGGGAAGATATAGGTCAGCAGGCCACATTTGTGAAGCAGTTCCCACCCTATCGACGGAACCGGCGAGGCCATGATCTTCATCAGCTCGTCAACTATACGCTCGCGCGAGATTATCTCGATCCGCGAAGCATTGCGGCCGATGGCCTCAAATGTCTTGTCATATATCGTAAATCCCAGCTGCGTGGCAAATCTGACGGCGCGCATCATGCGCAGCGGATCATCACTGAACGTTATGTCAGGATCAAGCGGTGTGCGGATCAGCTGGGCATCAAGGTCACCGAGCCCGTCATAGGGATCGATGAGCTCGCCAAACTGACCTTCGTTGACAGAGACGGCCATGGCATTTATGGTAAAGTCACGACGTGCCAGATCATCCTCAAGCGTGCCGTCCTCGACAACCGGCTTACGGCTGTCATGACTGTAGCTTTCACGGCGCGCACCAACAAATTCAAGCTCGGTGTCACCGTGCTTAACCTGAGCGGTGCCGAAATTACGGAATACATTGCACCTCGTGCCACGGCCCCATGCGCGTGCCACGGCTTCAGCTACCTCAATGCCGCTGCCTACGGTGACAAAGTCTATATCCTTGGAATGGCGGTAAAGAAACAGATCGCGGACATACCCCCCGACTACGTAACAGGGGCGGCCGAGCGAATCGGCAATTGATCCGACATGATGAAATACAGGTGTATCTATGCGGTCAGCAAGATTCATCAGCGACAGTGTTTATACGAGACTCATGATCTCCTCAGGAGCATTTGTGAGGCGCTCAAGGCCATGCCCGGTCACCCGATAGGTATTTTCTATACCGACAGCTCCTGCATGAGGGATGACAAACTTAGGTTCAAGCGCAATCACATTATTCTCAACAAGCACGTCACGGCTGCGCGGAGCGATTACAGGGAGTTCGTTAATCTCGATACCTACTCCATGACCGATAAAGCCGGCTTTCTGGGAACGTCCCATGAAATAATGCTCAAGGTCGCGCTCACGCACTATGGCTACCGCAGCCTCATACATATCGCTGGCCTTGGCTCCGGGAATACCCATTTTCTCAAGAGCGCGACAGATGTCAATAGAACACTGATGGGCTTTGAGCGCCAGCTCGTCAAGACCGCCGACAGTGTAGACACGGGTCATATCGGTCATGTAGCCGGTGAAGTTACCGTTGGAGTCGACCATAACGCTCTCGCCACGCTCGATAGGTGTACCATCGGCGCCGACAGGAAGCGAAGGATCAATACCGGCGCCACCCATCGCAAAGTCATAAGGCGTGGGCGAGTCGGCATTATCACCGACAAGGATATTGCTCATGAACAATTCCATCGACTCGCCGGCTATACGGAACTGACCGAGACAACCTTCAAGACGCGATGTGCGCTCAATCTCGATCTGCAGCATCAGGTCGGTCATACCTTCACGGTACAGATGAGGAATACGCTCATAAACCAGCTGATGCTTGATACCGGACTCACGCAAGCGTGAAAGTTCATAATCGGTCTTTACCGAACGCACCACTTTAAGCAATGGAGTTGCGTTGACAGCCTCAGTCTCCGGAAGGGCCTTGTGCAGTCGGTCAAACGTGACGCAGTCAAGTGCGCCCAGTTCATAGCCGAGCTTCACCGGAAGCGGCAGTCCGGCCTGGGCGATGCATTCCGCTATCTGCTCAGGCTTGCGCAGATACACCATGTTTTCCCCTTCAAGACCTACTGGACGACGCACCATCCACAGCGCGCGGCCATCGGCAGCCACATATACAAAGCCGTTTATCACTCGGCCGGTAGTATAGTAGATATTGGCATTGCTTGTGACGAGCAGGCCGTCAAGACCGGCATCAGCCACCGCACGGGCGATTTTGGATATGCGGCGATTTATTTCCTCAACGGGAGTCAGAGCATGTAACTTATCGGTATGATGCATGATCGTTCAATTTTCAGTTAATGGATTAGCAATTGGATCCCCAGTTGCTCGATATCTTTTACAGTATCAACCCGCATTATATGGCGCACCACTACGGGGTGGCCGGTAACCACACGCACATTCCGCACTACCGTGTCGGAATACTGATATTGAGCCCCGAATCCACTTCCCAGCCAACGTCCGTATGGATCGCACAGCCGCAGATCAAGCGTATCGCGCTGCCATATACTGTCGGGATCAAGACGGGACACCTCGAGCCACAGATTACTGTACAGATAATTGCTATTATGGCACACGGCGACCAGAAGAGTAGCCGTAGCCAAAGAATCATTAAGCTCGGGCTCAAACGTAAACGCGTCATTATAGGCCCATCCTTTAGCCGGGATAGGCTGAAAATCGCTATAGTCGCGGGTAGTACACGCCGGGAGTAAAGCAACAGCAAAAACCAATATGATCCAGAGCCTATTCATCAGACTTAACAGATGACGACTGTCCGGCTGTATTGTCGCCGGAGGCATTATCACGTCGGGGACCTTTGTGACGGTTGCGCCGTGACTGTGACTGGCGGGGCTGTTGTGCGGCCGCCTCGTCCTGCACCTCGGCAGGCCGCTGCTGCGGTCGTGCCTGACGGTTATTGTCACGCTGACGGTCGCCCTGCTGCTTTTTCTTTTTCTTCTTGGCCTTGTCAAAACGGGTGAGGCTGTCCTGTCCCACGATCTCGACAAATTCAGAATTTTCACGCTTTTTCGAGCCTATATCATCACCGAGCTTATCCGGTTTCTCGCCATTGCGGTTCATTTTGATAATGTCAAATGCCCGGTCAGCGGTTATGGTCACAAGATTGGCAGCGATGGATTTGTCGGTCGAATAGGTGATCTCACGCTTGAAAAGGTCGGTCTTAAAATGGTAGTACGTGCCGTCGGCAGTCTCGAGGGTGACATCACGTGGCGGCATGCGCTTGACGCTCTCCACATAGGCATCCACCTCAAAGTTAAGGCAGCACTTCAGCTTGGCGCACTGGCCGGCCAATTTCTGTGGATTAAGTGATATATCCTGATAACGGGCAGCGCTGGTTGCCACCGATACAAAGTTGGTCATCCAGCTCGAACAGCACAGCGGGCGTCCACACGGACCGATACCACCGATACGTCCGGCCTCCTGACGGGCACCGATCTGCTTCATCTCGATGCGCACCTTGAATGTCTCGGCAA
>CAZIPQ010000073.1:0-12014 GCA_964541165.1 uncultured Muribaculum sp. | reverse complement strand
GGCGACACTTTTTTTGTATTGTGATGTAACTTTTCGCTATTTTTGTAGTCTAAGAATATACAGTGGATTTTTTAACTTTTAAATAAAATACCAATTACCCGATTATGAAGAAAATCGCAATCGCCTCGCTGATGCTTGGCATGACTTCACTGCTTGCTCCGGCACAGACCGAGTTCCGTCACATCAGTTTTGATGAGGCTCTTGCCGCCTCCAAGCAGGAAAACAAACCCGTGTTTATCGACTTTTTCACCACATGGTGTGGTCCGTGTCGCAAGATGTCGACTCAGGTATTCCCGCAGAAAGAGGTTGGCGACTATATGAACGCCACTTTCATCCCGCTGAAGCTCGATGCAGAGAACGAGGCTCCGGATCTGGCGCAGAAATACGGTATACAGGCTTATCCTACATACATCATCGTTGACAGCGAGGGAAAGGAACTGGCCCGCTTCACCGGAGCCATGGAGGGTGCTGAGTTTATCGACAAGCTGCAGGCATCTATGGACCCTGAGCGTCAGCCCGCCCGTATCCGTGAGCGTTATGCCGCCGGTGAGCGTGATCCCAAGCTGGTGGATGCCTACGCGATGCTGTTTATGGAAGCACGCGATGAGGACAACGGCTTCAAGGTGATCGACGAGTATTATAATTCGCTCAGCGACGCCGACCGCCTGAAACCTGAAAACAGCTTCCTGTTCACCAAATACACAATCGACCTCAATAATGACCGCGCCGCTTTCATGAAGGCCAACCGTGATAAGTTTGCCCCTGAAAACGCCAAGGATATCAACCGTCATCTGGCCCGTCTCTACAACAGCGAGCTCAACAAGTATTTCTCAGGCTATATGTTCCGTGAGGGCAAGTTTGACAACGCGGTCTACAACCAGCTGAAGAATGACATGATTGAGCTTGGCCTCGACAAGCGTGGCTCGACCGACGTGATATTCGATATGATCGAGAAGCGTATCACAATGAACGATGCCGAGTATCTGGCCTATTGCGATGCCCGTTATAACGATCTTGACAAGCGTGCCCAGGATATGCTGGTTATCAATCTGTCACGTCTGATCTCGGTCGAGGATCCCGAACTGTGCAAAGGTATGTCAAAGTTTCTCCGTGCCCGACTGAACACGATGAGTCCTACCGCGATTCAGTTTGCCGGTCGTACACTGAGCACCGTGGAGGGCAACAACCGTTAATGTAGACAATTCATGCAACGATTATTTGCGATATTTATAATAGCGGCGGCTATCCTGACTGTTCCGGTCAGGGCAGCTGCCGCTGCTCATGATGAGCATTACCACGATTACCGCGGTATGCTCGACAAGGCTACGGCATCCATGCGCGAGTATATGGAGGCTCATCCTGACCTGACGGTCGATTCGATGCGCCGTCACGTGCTGACCACGCTTGTCGACGGTCCGGTGGCTCCGGCTTCGGCCCTGACTCCTGAACGCAAGAAGAAGCTGACGGCCGACAAGGTGTATGAACTCGGCCGCAAGAGCTCGCTCGTGTTCGGCAAAATGGATTATGTGCCCCATGTCAATGCCGACTCGGCTTATTCGACGGCGTCGGCTGTTGTGCTTACGCGTGACGGAATATGCGCCACGAATTATCATGTGGTGTGTGACATAGTGCTGTCGGGAGCGCTCGGTTATAAGCCTGAAGGTGACAAGCTGCGTTTTGTCATGGACTGTGACGGTAATTTTTATCCGGTCACTTCAGTACTCAAGGTCGATCCGGTGAATGACTGGGCCCTGATCAAGATTGATCCCTGCGGACGCGAGCTGACTCCGGCATCAGTGGGCGACGATCTCGTGCCGGGCAGCACGGTGTACTGTCTGGCCAATCCGAGCGGCGCCTATTTCCACTTTACCGACGGTATGGTGAGCAATAACACCCGCACGCTCAACAAGCAGAACGGCCGTGACCGCTACATAATGGAGATAACGGCCGATTATGGCGTAGGTGCAAGCGGCGGTCCTATCTATGACGACTGCGGCAATCTGGTGGGCATAGTGAGCTCGACGGTGTCGCTGTATGCCAATCCGCAGCAGTACCGCAATTTCCAGATGGCCTATAAGCAGACTGTACCGGTGTTTCTGTTTAAAGATTGTTTTCACGACTGATAGCTTGACATGATATGAAAAAACTGATTACTATACTGGCCCTGGTGGCCGCGACTGTCATGCCGGCTATGGCGCAGCGCCACGGCGGTGGCCCGCGCGGCGGAAATCCGGAGGCGCAGCAGGCTCAGGCCGACGAGGCCAAAGCCAAGATGGAGGCTGAGGCACGGGCATATTATGCCGATGCCGATACGGCCGACTATGGTGTGCGCTACCGAATGAAGTATCTCTACAACAAGGAGCGTAACATGACCTTTCAGGAGGACCGTGTTGTGCTTGTGACGCCGGGCGTGACTCTTGACATGAGCTATGAGGGAATAGGGGAGAGCAGATGGAAAAAGGCTAACAACGGTCAGCCGGGAGGCGACCCGACACTGGCTTACCGCCTGACTCCCGACTATTACTTCTTCTACCCGGAAAGCGGCCGTCAGGTGCGTACTTACCGGATACTGGCTGATGAATTTCTGCTCAATGAAGGAACGTGCGCCAACAAGTGGACGCTTGTCAACGAGGAGAAGCAGATAGGTGATTATATATGCTACAAGGCTACTCTTGACAAAGGCGGACGACAGTGGACCGCATGGTACACGACCGCGCTTGAGGGTGTGGCTGCTCCGCGCGATTTCAACGGGCTTCCCGGCGTGATAATCGAGCTCAGCGATGCTGACAACGAGGTAAGCTGGACATTTGACAGCCTGGTGGAAAATCTGCCAGACGATACTCTTCATATAAAGTATCCTGACACGTTTGCCAAGGCCACCCCTGAGGAGTTCCGTAAGATACTGGAGCTCTTTGCCCTGACCGACAACAACAATCTCCAAAGTTCGGGCGTGCTTAACAAGTACAGCGGCACCTATCCGGTAAAATACCGTCCGTCGACAGGTCTTGACGCCTGCCTGATCGACAATCCGATAGAACGCTGAAATGTCATAATACGGCAATAACGGCCCCACATCGTGCATCGCGGTGTGGGGCCGGTTGTATCCACCAAAACGGCGATTCCCTCATCAACGGCCTCGTAGAGGTCGGATAGAGGTTATTTTACGCGGTCGGGATTGCGGGCGATGAATTCTTTCCATGATTTCGGTCCCTTGGCGATAGCAGGCTTGCGCGATTCATAGAAGTGACACAGTGCTGCGCCGAGGGCGTCGGTAGCATCAAGCTCAGGCAGGATGTTTTCACGCGGTATGTTGAGAATACGCCGCAGCATCTCCTGAACCTGTTCTTTGGATGCGGCGCCGTTGCCGGTTATGGCCATCTTTATGGAGCGGGGTTCGTATTCGGCAATCGGTATGTCGCGGCCTATGGCAGCTGCTATCGCAACTCCCTGGGCACGCCCGAGTTTGAGCATCGACTGTACGTTTTTCCCGAAGAACGGGGCTTCGACAGCCATCTCATCGGGCAGATACTGCTCGATGATGCCTGTGATACGGCTGTAGATATGGCCGAGCCGCTTGTAGTGTGACTCGATTTTGTTGAGGCGTATCACTCCCATGGCTATCATGGATGGCTTGCCACGGTTTACACCGAGTATGCCGTAGCCCATCACATTGGTACCCGGGTCAACACCAATGATTATACGTTCCCACTCGCCTATGGCGGGGTTACGTTCAGCCATTGAGCACCTCCATCAGTGTGGTGAAGTGGAGTGCCTTCTGGCCCCAGCGCTGACGCATTTCGTCGAGAAGCCTCTGCTGGGCTCCGTCAAGCCATGCCTCGACCGCCTTTTCGCTTCCGCGGCACTGTACGGCATAGTTGGTGGTGCCGTCCTCGGCAGGAGCGAGTATGTGAGTGAACAGCGGGTCAGTAAGGCCGCACTCGCCGACAGCCGCCGGCATATAGGTGGCGGCGATCCACTCGGTAAACTCATCGTCGATGGCAAGCTCTACAACGAATGTGGTATTTACGAGCATCATAATGAGAATATTCCTAAAGTGAACATGAATATATAGTACACTATGGCAAGCACATATTGAGCTATGCCGATGCAGAAGCCTATTATGGTCCATTTCTTGGCCGATGCCGAGGCTGCATAGGCCGCGTCATACATGCCGCGCTGCCACAGGGAGCTTACCTCACCGGCCTTTATAATACCTACGATGCCAAAGGGCAGACAGCAGAACAGGGTGACAAGAATTGACTCTACCAGCCATGATTTCGGCGGGATACGGGTAGGATCGGGCTGATTCATGCCGGGAGCATACGATGGCTGCTGGGGCTGCTGATAAGGCTGCTGCGGTGGCATCTGCGGTTGCTGCTCAATGCGCGGCGGCAGTTCGGGAATGGCGGTCTCGCGGTAATTCTCGGAAGTTGGCGATGCGTAGAGTGCTTCGCGTATTTCGTCGATGCTTTCGGCAGGAGCCCAGTCAGACATACCCTCGGCCCATACAAGATCATTACCTTTTATTCCGCGGGCCACAAGCTGGCTTACTTCAAACGGGCCTACGGGCTTTTGATTTTCTGCTATATAATATTTCATGGGTTTAATTGTAAATTGTCAGTTGTTTCGGGTGGCTTCCTTTATCTCTTTGCGGTGCCGCATGAAGCGCGGCAGGAATTTCAGATGGCGCCACATGGTGGGGAAGAGTCCGTAATAACGGCTCATGATTTTGAAACGCTCTATGAGCGACTCGCGGCGGTGGCGCGTAGTCATGCCTTCATAAAGGTAATCAATTATTACCTCCGGGATATAAACATTGCGGCGCGAACGCTGGAGCATGCGTATGCACCACTCATAATCAGCGGAGTAACGATATGTAAGATCGTAAGGTTGTACGAGCTTGCAGTTGACGATAAAGGCCTGATGGCATACCGTCATTCCCTCGCTGAAACTCTCAAGCGTCAGCTGTTCCGGAGCCTGCAGATGGCGGTGGGCTACAAACTTGCCGTCGGCATCGACGAGGTCGGTCTGTCCATACACTACACCCGGAAAATCGTTGTCAAGCACCGTGTCGGCAATCAGCTGAAGGGTATCGGGCGAGTGAAACCGGTCGCCTGCATTAAGAAATATAAGATACTGGCCTTTTGCCACGTCAATTGCCTTGTTCATAGCGTCGTATATACCCTTGTCAGGACTCGACATAATGCGGGTCTCTGGGATACCGGCGTCAATGGCCAGCTTCAGAGTGCGGTCGGTAGATACACCGTCCATGATGATGTATTCAAACATGCGGCACTTCTGCTCAGCCACACTTGCAAGAGTGGCCGGTAATGTGGACTCGGCATTGTAAGTCACTGTGATAATCGAAAACAGGGGGGACATTCGCGGCAACTTTTATTTCAAAAGCAAATATAAGTAAAAAAACTGACAGATATACAAAAAAATCGTATCTTTGCAATGTTGATTAAAATCCTATAATAATAAATTTTGCTATGACTAGATGTATTAGCCTGCTAATCATTATGTTGGTTGCGTTCGCCGGGCAAGTTAAGGCCCAGATTATGCAGCCTGTTACCTGGGATGTGACCCTGAAAATGACTGATGACACACATGGCTCGGTTGTCATGAGCGCCTCTATCGACGGCGGCTGGCACATGTATAGCCATGAGGTAGATCCCTCTGCCGGACCGACTCCTCTGTCGATCAACTGGGATCTTAAGGGCGCCAAGCTTGACGGCAAGCTGCAGCCCAGCAAGCCTGCTCATAAGGAATTTGACTCGATGTTCAACGCTGAACTCAGCTGGTGGACACAGCAGGTTACAATCACTCAGAATTTTGTAGTTACCGAACCTAATTACACCGTTGAGGGTACTATCCGCTATGGAGCCTGCAACGATGAAAACTGTATTCCTCCTGCCAAGGAGTCATTCTCTTTCTCAGGCACTGCCAAGATAGCAGCTCCAGCAGCAGCTGCCGCTCCTGCTGAAGAGAAGGCTGCTCCCGAGGCTGAAGCAGTACCCGCTGCCGAGGCTCAGGCTGATTCAGTGGCTGCTGCCGATGCTCCCGCTACCGACACTCCCGCTCAGGCGGCTGCCGAAGGTGATCTGTGGGCTCCGGTTGACTTCTCCGGATCTGAGTCGCAGGAAGGCGGTAACGGTACTTCGCTCTGGTACATATTCTTTACCTGCTTTATCGGTGGTTTTGTAGCGCTCCTCACTCCGTGTGTGTGGCCTATGATTCCGCTTACCGTAAGCTTCTTCCTCAAGAAAGGCAAGTCACGCAGCAAGGCGATCGCCGATGCGTTTATCTACGGTATCTCGATCATTGTGATTTATCTTGCCCTCGGTATCATCATTACCGCAATATTTGGTGCAAGCTCACTCAATGCTCTCTCTACCAGCGCTGTCTGCAACATTATCTTCTTCCTCCTTCTCGTTGTGTTTGCCATTTCGTTCTTCGGAGCTTTCGATATCAAGCTTCCTTCGTCATGGGCCAACAAGATGGACAGCACTGCTGAAAAGACCACCGGTCTGCTCAGTATCTTCTTCATGGCATTCACGCTGACACTGGTATCATTCTCATGTACCGGTCCTATCATCGGCACACTGCTCGTTGAGGCAGCCAGCACCGGCGACAAGTTTGGTCCTGCCATCGGTATGTTCGGCTTCTCACTCGCTCTTGCCATTCCGTTCTGTCTCTTCGCCATGTTCCCGTCATGGCTTCAGAGCACACCCCGCTCGGGTGGCTGGATGAATACCGTAAAGGTTGTTCTCGGCTTCATCGAACTTGCCCTTTCGCTTAAGTTCCTCTCGGTTGCCGACCTTGCTTACGGCTGGCACGTGCTCGACCGCGAGATCTTCCTTGCCCTCTGGATCGTGATCTTCCTTCTCCTCGGCCTTTACCTGCTCGGCAAGTTCAACTTTGCCCACTACGGCCCGGCCGACAGCAGCATAGGTACTTTCCGCTTCTTCCTGGCAATGATCTCACTTTCGTTCACTGTATATCTGGTTCCCGGTCTTTGGGGCGCACCTCTTAAGGGTGTCAGTGCTTTTGTTCCCCCGTTGTTCACTCAGGACCTCAACCTCTACGGTCATGAATTTGTAGAGTATGATGACTTTGAGGAGGGTATGAAGGTAGCCGCTGCCGAGGGTAAGCCCGTGCTGATTGACTTCTCAGGTTACGGATGCGTAAACTGCCGAAAGATGGAGGGTGCCGTTCTCGACGAGGCCAATGTACATGCTATGATTGAGGACAACTTTGTGATGATCAAACTTATGGTCGATGAGAAAAAGGCTCTTCCGCAGCCCATCACCGTAACTGAAAACGGCAAGCAGGTCAAACTTGAGACCTACGGTGACCGCTGGAGCTACCTGCAGCGCTATAAGTTCCAGGCCAATGCTCAGCCTTACTATGTGATCCTCAACAATAAGGGCGAACTCCTGTCAGGTCCGTTCTCATACGAGGAGGATATTCCCAAGTTCACCAATTTCCTTGAAAAGGGAATACGTGACTACAAGAAGTAATTGATGACTGAACTCACCAATAAACTACGGAAGCTCGTGGCGTCGCTTGACGATCCACGAGCTCGTCGTGAATACGGGTTGTTTGTCGCCGAGGGTACCAAGTGTGTGCTTGATACGCTCGGTGCATTTACATGCCGCTGGTTGCTTGCTACGCCGGCGTGGCTTGACCGGCACGGTGACCGCTTAGGGCGTGATGTCGATGTGGTGATAGCGAAGCGGCCCGACATGGAGCGGATGTCGCACCTGACCACCCCTTCCGATGTCATAGCCGTGTATGAGATACCTCAGGTATCGCCGCTCACTGCCGCCGATATCGAGGGGCGCCTCGTGCTGGCTCTTGATCGGCTCCAGGATCCGGGCAATCTCGGAACTATAATGAGGGTTGCCGATTGGTTTGGCATAGATACTGTCGTGGCATCGCATGATACTGTCGATCTCTATAATCCGAAGGTCGTGCAGGCAACTATGGGTGCCATATCGCGTGTCAGGGTACACTATGTTGATCTGCCGGAATGGCTAAAATCGCTTGACGGCGTAAGTGTGTGCGGCACCTTCCTTGACGGTGACAATATCTTTACCTCATCATTGCCGACATCCGGTATCGTAGTGATGGGAAATGAAGGACGCGGCATCTCACCTGAGGTTGAGGCATGTGTCAACTGCCGTCTTACTATCCCGTCGTTCCCACAAGGGACTGTGACGAGCGAGTCGCTTAACGTAGGCACTGCCACCGCTATCACTGTGGCTGAATTCCGCCGCCGAAACATGATCTGATTATGGCAAAGCAGGAACGTACAATGTGGTTTTGCAACAATTGCGGCACCGAGTCATCCAAATGGGTGGGTCGCTGTCCCGGTTGCGGTGAGTGGAACACAATGATAGAGGAGCGGGCTCCTAAAAAAGGCAAGTCACGCGCGATAATGCAGGGCCAGGAGAGCGTGGCACAGCCGATATCGCAGGTTACTACACGTGAGGAACCGCGTATCCACATGCCGAGTGAGGAGCTTAACCGTGTGCTCGGAGGTGGTCTTGTGGCCGGTTCGCTCGTGCTGATAGGTGGTGAGCCCGGCATCGGCAAGTCGACGCTCGTGTTGCAGAATATCCTATCGATCCGCGGCAAGAAGATCCTGTATGTGTCGGGTGAGGAGAGTGCTTCACAGCTTAAAATGCGTGCCGACCGCATCGGGCGTCTGAGTGATAACTGCTATATCGTGTGCGAGACCTCACTTGAAGCGATAATGGAGCATATCAAGGCCGTGGAGCCGCAGATTGTGGTCATTGACTCGATACAGACCATCGCATCGGAGGTGGTTGAGTCGTCGGCCGGAAGTGTAAGCCAGGTTCGTGAGTGTTCAGCCCAGCTGCTCCGTTATGCCAAGTCATCCGGTACGCCGGTTCTGTTGATCGGGCATATCAATAAGGATGGGGCGATTGCAGGCCCAAAGGTGCTCGAGCATATAGTTGATGCGGTACTCCAGTTTGAAGGTGACCGTCATTACATGTACCGTATATTGCGGTCGATTAAAAATCGTTTCGGCTCGACTTCTGAGCTGGGTATCTACGAGATGGTGCAGCGCGGACTGCGCGAGGTGAGCAATCCGTCGGAACTGTTGCTGTCGCAGGAGGACGGGGAGCCGTTGTCGGGCATTTCCGTCGGGGTTACTCTCGAAGGCGTGCGGCCTTTCCTTATAGAGGCGCAGGCGCTTGTGTCGACCGCCGCCTATGGCACGCCTCAGCGTTCGGTTACAGGATTCGATGCCAAGCGCATGAACATGCTGCTTGCCGTGCTGGAGAAGCGTGTGGGTTTCAAGCTCGCTCAGAAAGATGTATTTCTTAACATCGCCGGAGGACTGCGTGTCAATGATCCCGCTCTTGACCTTGCGGTGATATGTGCCATCCTGTCATCCAATGTGGATATGGCTATCCCGCGCACTGTGTGTATGACCGGTGAGGTAGGACTCTCCGGAGAGATACGCCCGGTAACGCGCATAGAACAGCGCATACTTGAGGCCGAAAAACTTGGCTTTGAGTCAATACTCGTGCCTCGCGGCAACCTTAAAGGCTTCGACACGTCAAGCCTGAAAATAAAAGTGGAGGAGGTTGCGAAGGTCGAGGAGGCTTTCCGCACGTTGTTTGCCTGACCGATTACTGAACCTTGGCGGCTCCGGTGTCGTTATCCAATTATGGATACGAACAAATTACTTGATTTATCAGGCATGGTCGCCCTTGTGACCGGTGCCGGTGATGGAATCGGTGCAGGATGCGCCGAGATATTGGCTGCCGCAGGAGCCAAAGTTGTAGTAAGTAACCTTACGCTCGAAAAGGCTGAGCAGGTTGTCGAAAAGATTAAAGCCGATGGTGGCGAGGCCGTTGCCGTGTCGTGCAATGTGCTTGATGACCGCGATCTGGTGAAAGTCGTTGACTTCACTCTGTCGACCTATGGTAAGATCAACATTCTTATCAATAATGCCGGCGGGGGCGGAGGTGGTACCGAGAGTCCGTTCAGCATCGACCGTGCGTATGTTGAGCGCATATATTCAATGAATGTGTTTGCGCCGTGGCGGTTGTGTCAGCTCGTCACTCCCCACATGCAGGAAGCCGGTTACGGCAGCATCGTCAATATCTCATCTATGAGCAGTATCAATCATAGCCCCGGCATCGCCATATATGCGTCGACTAAAGCCGCGCTCAATCACATGTCGGCTAATCTGGCTCATGATTTCGGCCCGATGGGTATCCGTATCAATTGCGTAGGACCGGGAGCCACACGCACCCATGCTCTTGAAAAGGTATTGACTCCCGAGATCGAACAGCGTATGCTGGCCCATACGCCGATCCACCGTCTCGGCGAGGTGTCGGATATGGCGCGTGCCGTGCTGTTTCTTGCCTCACCGATGGCTTCATGGATCTCCGGACAGACACTCATGGTCAACGGCGGCGGAGTTCAGACACTTGACTGATATATAAAATAAGAGAGCCTCCCGACGATCGTCAGGAGGCTCTCAACTTAACTTATTATGTGGATTATTGTTGCTCTTCAATGAGGGCATTTGTCTCGCTTTTAACGCGATTTATCTTTTCTTTCAGGCGACCGATTTCCTGCTCTGCCGATCCGTAAAGCTCGCGTACGGTGCGGTCAACCTCACGGCGTATCTTGCGGCCACGGCTGGTTGTGCGTGAATAACGTTCGGCATACATGCCTGTTAATGTACCGAGTACTAATCCCAGTAAAAATGTCTGACAACTTTTCATAATTATAGTGCGTTAATAATTTGTACTTTCAACTATAACCCCTCCTGCTTATAAAAGGTTCATAATTTAAACTTTGATAACATGATAATGGATATTTTATGGCTTGTTGTCGGCCTTGTGCTGATACTCGCCGGGGCCAATGCCCTCACCGATGGTGCTTCAGCTATTGCCAAACGTATGGGTATTAGCGACCTTGTTGTCGGTCTTACTGTTGTCGCTTTCGGTACGTCAGCTCCCGAGCTGGCTATTTCTGTATTGGCAGCTACGGCCGGCAATGCACCTCTCGCAATCGGTAATGTGGTCGGCAGCAATATATTTAATATCCTTGTTATCATCGGAGTTACGGCGATGGTTAAGCCTATCGTCGTGGAGCGCAGCGTGATGTCGCTGGAGATACCTATGGTGATCCTGTCATCGGTAGTGCTGCTCGTGCTCGGTAACAGCGGCTGGCTCGACGGTGACGGTATAAATGAGGTGTCGCGTGTGGAGGGCATATTTCTGCTGATATTCTTCCTGCTGTTCATGCGCTATACATTTGCGAGCGCCAAGGAGCCTCAGCTTGCCGCACAGTCAACTGAAGAGGAGAAGCCTGTCGCGCTGATGCCTGTGTGGCGATCGATCGTTTATGTGCTTGCCGGATTGGCTGCACTGGTATGGGGTGGCGACCGGTTTGTCGATGGAGCATCCGGTATTGCTGCCGGGCTGGGTGTGAGCGAGGCTGTGATAGGCCTTACCATTGTGGCTGCAGGAACATCGTTACCGGAGCTTGCTACATCGATTGTGGCGGCTGTCAAAGGTAAGCCGGGCCTTGCCATCGGCAATGTGATAGGCAGTAATATCTTCAACGTACTGATGGTGCTTGGTCTGTCAGCCACGATAACGCCGCTCCCGTTTGGCTCGATAGGAAATCTTGACCTGATGACACTGCTTGGTGCATCCGTGGCATTCTATCTGTTTGGCTGGCTGTTCAAGGAGCGCACGATCACCCGTGTGGAGGGAGCCATCCTCACAGCCGGATATGTAGCATATATATGTGTCCTGCTGTCCCGATTGTAAAATCTTGAATAGGGTATCTCGGCCGGTGTGTCAGGGGTGTCCTGTCATGTGAAATATCTTATAAGCGCTCTCATGTTGGACGGCCTGATTCTTCGACCAGCTTCCGGTGGCTCTCACGCTCGGCCGGGCAGTTGCGCAGCACATATCCCAGCAGGCTGTTGTAGACAAAGCCGTGGCGCTCGG
>CAZIPQ010000072.1:0-12020 GCA_964541165.1 uncultured Muribaculum sp. | reverse complement strand
CTCGATGGTGATGATCGCCAAGGGCAACCGCAGCAAGCAGGTGACCGACGCATGCCACAAGCACGGCGGCTTCTACCTCGGCTCTATCGGCGGTCCCGCCGCAATCCTTGCCCACGACAGCATCAAGAAGGTGGAATGTCTCGAATATCCGGAACTCGGCATGGAAGCGATCTGGAAGATCGAAGTTGAAAACTTCCCCGCTTTCATCCTCGTGGACGACAAGGGCAATGACTTCTTCACCCAGATAGCCGAGCGCTGTCAGGGCTGCCCCATCGCAAAATAAGTTTCTCAATAACCATTCGTAATAGACCGTGCTGACCGGCACGGTCTATTACATTTTATACCACCAGCATGCATACCATGACCATTATCCGATGTCTCAGCCTTATAGCGCTGTTTATAGGCATTTCGTTGCCGAGCCGGGCCGATGACTACAGCGGCTCTTACCGCAACCTCCCGTTTGAAGCCTCCGTTCCCGAGGGGCCTTCCATACCCTCCCGCAGGGTCTCGCTGAACGAATTTGGAGGCAAAGGTGACGGCATCACACTCAATACCGAGGCTTTCGCCAAAGCCATCAACCATCTGACGACACTCGGCGGAGGCCATCTCGACATTCCTGCCGGAATATGGATGACCGGGCCCGTCGAGCTTAAAAGCAACATTGACATCCACATCGACAAGGAGGCCATCATCCTGTTTTCACCTGACAAATCGCTCTACCCGATATTACCGCCTGATGCGGGAACCGGAAGCACTCTGTGTACGGCGCCATTCAACGCCTCGGGCCAGTCCAATTTCTCGATCACAGGCGAGGGTATCATCGACGGCTACGGAGAAGCGTGGCGCCCTGTAAAACGTTTCAAGGTCAGCGATGCCGAATGGCGGTCAATGGAGTATCTCGGACTGACAGAGGTAACTGAAGGAAAGTCCACGTTATGGTATCCCACATTGGGCAACCAAAACGGCTCCGTTACGACCAAGCGGCCGAGACTGCTGCGCTTTATCGAGTGCAGCAACTTTGCCATCCAAGGGGTCATCGTTCAGAATTCCCCGAGTTTTCATGTCAATATGATTTTATGCCATGACTTCATCCTGGACGGTATCACCGTACGCTGCCCATGGAATGCCCAGAACGGCGACGGTATCGACCTGAGTTCATGCCGCAACGTGCTTCTCACCGGATGTTCGGTCGATGCAGGCGATGATGCGATATGCTTGAAGAGCGGCATCGGTGATGACGGACGCCGTCGCGGTCCATGCTCGAATATCGTCATCGACAGCTGTACAGTATTTCACGGTCACGGAGGGTTTGTAATAGGCAGCGACACATCGGGAGGCATGGAGAATATTGCCGTGACTCACTGCCGCTTCATCGATACCGATACCGGCATACGCATCAAGAGCGGCCGTGATCGTGGCGGCCTCGTCCATGACATCTGGATAAGTGACATCGTAATGTGTGACATTGCCGACGAAGCGATACTCTTTGACAGCTACTATCAGGAAAAGGTGGGCGACGGAGAGAATGTGCAACCTCAACCCGTGACGGCCGACACCCCGATATTCACCGGTATCCATATCTCAGGCGTCATCTGCACTGACGCACGCCGTGCCGTAGTGATGAAGGGGCTTCCCGAGATGCGGCCTGAAGGGATCACTATTTCCAACTCCACTATCACCTCCCGTCTTGGTTCTGTAATAAACCACACCAATGGGATCACATTTGACAACGTGACGTTAAATATTACTGAGGGACAACCGGTTACTATCCACGGATCAACCAACATAGTAGTCAACGGTAACAGATTATCGGATCAGTGATCATGATTTTTATTTTACCATATCATTTTTTTCATTAACTTTGCCGTCGTTATGGTTGCTATGTGGCGAAGAGACGCCGCTTTATAGCATCAAAAGGGAATCCGGTGTAAGTCCGGAACAGTACCCGCTGCTGTAAGTCCCGTACAACCGTATCCGCAAAATGTCATTGGAGCAATGCTCTGAGAAGGCGCGGTATCCGGGGGATAAGTCAGAAGACCTGCCATAGCCACATCTGGATTCGGGCCTGCGGGACTATGGGCTTCATCTGACAAATCACCGGTATTTGCCATTGCTCCGGTATGCCCCTATAAAGGTGACCGGCGTGATTTCAAGATAACTATTCTCCCGTTTGTGCGACTCCATCCGCGCAAACGGGAGTTTTTGTATCAGGAATTTCACGGCAATGACAACATCATCCGCAACCATTATCACCATGCTCGGCCTTTCGGCCGGCATATTCAGCAGTCAGGAGCTGCTCGGCATGACTCCTAACGACACCCTGTCTTCCCGCCACCTGCAGGAAGTAGTCGTCACCGCATCGCGGCAAAACCGCGAGACCATACCGGTACAGTCACTTACCGGCGAGGAGCTCAAGCGGCTCAACAGCAACAGTGTCGCCGACGCGCTCCGCTATTTCGCCGGAGTGCAGGTAAAGGACTATGGAGGCGTAGGAGGTATCAAGACCGTCAACATCCGTTCAATGGGTACCAACCATACAGGAGTGGCATATGACGGCGTACAGCTCGGCAATGCGCAGAACGGCCAGATCGACCTCGGCCAGTTCTCACTTGACAATATAGAGGCCCTGTCGCTGCACAACGGTCAGAAAAGCGCTCTGCTCCAGCCGGCCCGCGACTTCGGAAACGCCGGAACGGTATATCTGCGTACCCGTGTCCCGGTATTTGTAGGCAATGAGACCTATCACGCAAGAGCCACGGTGCGCACCGGCTCTTTTGATCTTCTTAACCCTTCGGCACTGGTCGAACTGAAATTGTCTGACCGCGTCAATGCCTCGCTCAGCAGCGAGTGGCTGAATTCGAGCGGTAAATACAAATTCCGCTACCGCAGGGTAAATCCGGCCGGAGAACTGGCTTATGACACAACCGCCGTAAGACAGAACGGCGACATCAACGCGACGCGCATCGAACTGAACCTGAACGGAACCATCACTCCAGGTTCATGGCATTTCAAAGCCTATAACTATAACTCGGAAAGAGGTGTGCCGGGTGCTATCGTAAACAACGTGTGGCGCAGGGGCGAGCGTATATGGGATACCAATTCCTTTGTGCAGGGCTCGGCCACAATGACATTCGGACGGTGGACCACCATGGAGAATGTCAAATATGCATTTTACCGCACCCATTACGTCAACAATGATGACAAGCAGGTCAAGATCGACAATCTGTACCGGCAGCGCGAACTGTACTTCTCGTCGGCCAACCAATTCGACATCCTCCCCTGGTGGAGCGCATCGGCAAGCTACGACCTGATATGGAACACTCTGGATGCCGACATGTATGGTTTCGCAAAACCTGACCGCCTCACCAACATGATCTCGGCGGCCACTTCAATCGACATGAACCGTGTCGCCGTTACGGCAAGTGCGCTCATGACGCTGGTCCACGACCACCTCATAGGGCAGGAATCGCCCGCCGACAAGCATGTATTTACTCCGGCCGTCTACGCATCAATATATCCGCTGCGCGACAGGAGTCTGTCAGTCAGAGCGTTTTACAAAAAGTCATTCAGGATGCCCACATTCAATGACCTTTACTATGCCGACATGGGCAACTCCAAGCTCAATCCGGAACACGTCGCACAATACAACCTCGGTATGCTGTACGAGCATCACTACCGCGGCTTCCTGTCGGCCGTCAGGCTGAGTTGCGACGGGTATTATAACAAGGTACGTGACAAAATCGTGGCTTATCCCAAGGGGCAGCAGTTCCGCTGGACCATGCTCAATCTCGGCGTCGTGGATATTCGCGGACTCGACCTGACCGCCATGATTACGGTAAATCCGGCCAGGGATCTTGATGTGACGCTGCGCGGCCAATATACTTTCCAGAAAGCCATCGACATTACCGATCCGTCCGACAATTACTACCGCGACCAGATTCCGTATATCCCCCATCACTCAGGCTCGGCGGTTGTAAATGCGATGTGGCGCAACCTCGGGCTTAATTACAGCTTCATCTATGTAGGCGAACGCTACAACCAGCAGGAAAACATCCGCTACAATTATACCCAGCCCTGGTACACATCCGACATTTCGCTGAGCTATGATTTCATGCTTGGAGTTGTGAAATGCCGCGGACTGGCCGAGATCAACAATCTGCTGAGCCAGGACTATGACGTAATCCTCAACTATCCCATGCCCAAGCGCAATTATCGTATTTCAATAACTGTCGAGATATGAAACGGTTTCTATTACTCATATATATTCTGCCTATTCTGTCAGGTATCGTGGGCTGTCGTGAGGATGAGCTCGTGGTACCTACGGAATATGACATCATTCCCGAAACCCCGGCACCCGATACCGGAATACGCGGTTTTTACATCGTCAACGAGGGGAATATGGGTTCCAACAAGTGCACCCTCGATTATTTCGACTATTTCACGGGACTCTACGCCCGCAACTTCTATGCCGAGCGCAATCCCAGCGTAATAAAGGAACTTGGTGATGTAGGAAACGACATAGGAATCTACGGATCAAAGCTGTATGTGGTTGTCAACTGTTCGCACAAGGTCGAGGTCATGGACGCGGCGTCAGGCGTCAGGATAGGTCAGATCGATATACCCAACTGCCGTTACATACGGTTTCACCGCGGCAATGCCTACGTAAGCTCCTATGTCGGGCCGGTACTCATTGATGCCAACGCCCCCAAAGGAGCGGTATATAAAGTCGATACATTATCGCTCAAGGTCACAGACAAGGTCACCGTAGGCTACCAGCCTGAGGAGATGGAGATAATCGACGATTACATGTATGTCGCCAATTCCGGAGGCTACCGTGTGCCCAATTATGATTATACCGTGTCGGTAATACAGATGATCGACTTCAAGCAGGTCCAGCAGATACCGGTAGGCATCAATCTCCACCGCTTGAAAAAAGACCGGTATGGCAAGCTGTGGGTTACGTCACGCGGCGACTACCAGTCACGCCCTTCCCGACTGTACGTGATGCAGAAAAAGCCAGGATTTAACCAGATGATCGTCAGTGACACCATTCCTGTGGCATGCTCCAACATGGCCTTTTTCGGAGATTACATGTATTACTACGCTACGGAGTGGAACAATTTCACCGCGTCCAACACCATCAGCTACGGCAAGATCGACATCCTAACCAAGGAGGTCGTATCGCAAAATTTCATCACCGACGGCACGGAAAAAGAGATAATCATACCCTACGGGATAGCCATCCACCCCGAAACCGGCGATATTTTCATCACCGATGCCAAGAACTATGTCTCATCAGGCACCCTGTACTGCTTCACTCCCGACGGCAAGAAGAAATGGAGCGTACGCACAGGCGACATTCCGGCCCATATAACATTCTTACCCCGATGAAACAGTCACTATCTCTTGTCATATTACCGCTTCTGCTGGCAGGCTGTGCTCAGGAGATCCCTCTTGTCAGCCTCGGCATCGATGACGTGTATTATATCGAGCGCATGAAGAAACTTCCGCTGTCACCGGCACTTACAGGCAAAAAATACCGCTGGACGGTAAACGGGAATGAGGTCAGCGACAGGCATGACTTTATTTTCCTTGCCCGCGACGAAGGCCGCTATGACGTGGTGCTGGAAATCATAGATCCCGATACACCTTACCGGCATGAATTTGAGGTCAACGTGCTTCACGAAGAGGTGGAATACAGCCCCTACATATCACGCGTCTATGAATATTGCCCGGCTCCGGGACAGTTCATCAACGAGATGCCGCGCTATGAAGCCGGCGACACCTACGCCGACATATTGCAGAAAGCCGAGGAGTGTATATCAGGGACTAACGACATCATGATATCGCTCGGCGCCTACGGAGGATATGTGACTTTCGGATTCGACCACACGGTGATCAACGTCCCGGGGGAATATGACTTCCGCATCTGGAGCAATGCCTTTTATGAGCTGGTGAACCCTGAACTTAAGGGCGGTTCATGCGAACCCGGCATTGTGTGGGTAAGCTACGACACCAATTGCAACGGCATCCCCGATGACCCGTGGTATGAACTTGCAGGGAGCGACTATCACAACCGCGACACGCGCCACAATTATACCCTTACCTATTACGCCCCTGAAGAGGATCGACAGCCTGTGCAGGACGGCCCGTTTATCAACGATGCAACCTACATCAGATGGCTTGACAGCGATGGAACCGAAGGGTATGTGCCACGCAATATATTCCACAGCCAGCCCTACTTCCCCAAATGGATCGACTGTGACCATTACAGCCTTTCCGGGACATGCCTCCCGCGCAATGCGGTCGATACGAGCGGCAACGGCACCTACTACGTGCTCTACTCCTACGGCTGGGGATATGTCGACAACCACCCCAACGACTATGCCGACCTCAACAGCTTCAAGATTGACTGGGCTGTCGATGACGACGGCAATCCGGTCGACCTTCCGGGAGTGGATTTTGTAAGGATACAGACCGGCATAAACCAGTATTGCGGCTGGATCGGAGAGACATCCACCGAACTGTCACGCGCGGCCGACCTCCATATCCCCGTCATCAGCAATCTTCCTCCCGATCCCGGTCAGGGACTGGAATAACCGTGATAATTTTTACATAATACATATATCCACATGAGGTATTTACTCTCTATTTTCCTTACCGTCAGTATCACTTTAGCCGGCTTGTGTAAAGACAACGACTACTCTGACGGCATATTTTTCGTAAATGAGGACTGGTACGCTCATCAGAACTCATCCATCAATTTCCTCCGGCCTGATGACACCGAGGGAAATTACTGGGACTACAGGGTGTTTGCCAACGCCAATACCGGGCATGAGTTAGGCTGCACCAACCAGTACGGAGCCATCTTCGACGGGCGGTTTTTCCTGATCGCCAAGCAGGAACGTGATCCCGGAGCATCAATTACCGGCGGACGCATCACAGTCGCCGATGCACGCACGATGAAAATGCTCTACCAGTCAGCACTTATCGACCCGACAGGCCGGATGTGTGACGGACGCGCATTTGTCGGCTACAGCCCGAAGAAGGGATATATCTCGACAAGTCACGGTGTATGGGTGTTCAACCTCGAGTCATACAAGGTGACCGGACTGATCGCAGGCACCGAGAATCCCAACGGACACACCGGCACCGGCAATACCGACTCGTCGGGCTCCCTGTACCACGGACAATGCGGCACCATGATCGTGACGGCGGGCAAACTGTTTGTCGCCCACCAGCAATACGGCATGCTGGTCATAGATCCTGAGTCAGACACTTTAGAAGCGACATTTACAATTCCCGACAAGACCGCCGAGGGCGCAGGCATCGGCTCGATAGTCCTTGCCAAAGATGGCTCGTTATGGCTCAGCGTCACTAAAAACACCGGCGGCCTGGGAGAAATGCTGAACTGCCTTATAACGGTTGACCCGGTAACTCTTGAATGGAAAAAGATAGATCTGCCCGAGGGGGTTTATCCGCCGGCATCATCGTGGTACGCATGGACTCCCGACGCCTTCTGCAGTTCTGCGAAAAACAATGTGCTTTACTGGAACGGAGGCCCTAACTCATGGTTTTCATCATCCAAAATATACCGCTACGATATCGACAGCGGCAAGTGCAGGTGCATCATCAACCTTGACGACGGCAGCGTCAGTCCGTGGAAACTCTACGGATGCTCAATGCGGGTGCATCCGGAGACCGATGAGCTCTACATGGCACTGTTTCATGAGTTCGGCACTCCTACCTACATGGTACGCCGCTGCGATGCCGATGGAGCGACGATCAGGGATTATCCAATGATCGAGCATTACTGGTTTCCGTCACTGCCTGTGTTTGCCACCGACAAGAATACCACCACAGGCCTGGATGGACATGAAAGATTATCGACTCCTCGCTTTGCATTTGACAGCAACGGCAGCATATCGATCAATGACGCCGAAGGACTTACCCTAAGCATCATCAGTCTTCAGGGTATCACCGTGCAGGAATACCACATTTCCGACAGCGAGATGACTGTACATCATGATCTTGCACCGGGCATGTACATAGTAAGGCTGGGATCCATGAGCAAAAAGATAATTATACGATAACGTATCAATCACTTTATTCACTTAACTATCAATCAAATGTTTAAACGTACATTTCTATCACTTACGCTGCTTGCGGCAGTTTCGGTAACAGCGTTATCGGCTGAAGGTGGTCTGGAGCCGAAAACGGTGTCCGACTACAAGGGGATAGCACGTCCCGACACCTACACTGTCGACCAGTTATGGAACGAGTTTTTCACACTTCCATCAGGGGTCAATGCCTACGCGACAACCGACCTTGGCGAGAATGGACTGACATTCACTTACGAGAATGACAATCCTGACTTACTTGAAATCAAGAACTGCGGTTTTGACGAAACACTGAAATACCGCAATAACAACGTGACCTGGGCCCTGAAACCGATGGTCAGCGGAGAGGCTACTCTCAAAATTCACTGTACTTATGAAGGGGTCACCACTACCGCCACCCGTAAATTCATTGTCGAAGAGGCTCCTGCCAACCCTTTCACTCCCGCTCTGAAAGCCAGCAACATAAATAATGTGAGCGGCGTACACTCCGGATCCGAGACTCCTGTCACCACTACCCTCTATTCCACTTACTTCTTTGAGGCTCCGGCAGGATGGAGTGTGCCGGCCAACTGGGAAGGTGCCGGTGTCACATGGGGAGCCTATACCGACAACGAGAAATTGATCCCCGAGATAAAAACCTACGTAAAGGAATCGTCAAGCAGCTCATACGGATGCATCGACCTTACCCTTGCCAATATCACGGCAAGCGGCAATCTTACCGTATGGTTTGAGCGCAACGGCGAGCGCAAGGAGGCGACCTATCAGGTGGAGCGCTATATGATAAAGTGTTTCGACGACGTGCTTTCCGCAACCCGCGTAGCTCAGGAAAACATCATCGACATACTTACCAATGACAAGAAAAGCAATGATTATGACGTGGTACTGACAGTGGTACAGCAGCCAAAACTCGGAAAGGTGACACCCGCCGAGGCTACCGACTACCGCGGTAACAAGTCGCCCGCACTGGCCTTCACACCCGAAAATGTCGAGAATATCGAGAACTGGAGCACCGACTCATTCCGCTACCGGGCTACTCTCGTCGACAAGGAGAGCAAAGAAGAGGTGGAATATGCCGAAGCCGACGTCAACATCACCCTGCGCAATGACCCCACAGTGGCCCGTGTATTCGAATTCGTACCCGCACCCGGCCAGTTTGTCAATTCGAGCGGCTTTACAACCGGCGAGGTAATTGTGGGTGTTGGAGCGGCCTCCGGTTCCTCTTCCATTCCATCGACATCAGGCATGATATCGCTCGGCGGTTTCGGAGGATATGTTGTGGTGGGATTTGACGGCCCGGTAATGAACGATCCCCGTAACCCCTATGGCGTTGACTTCACAATCGGAGGTAATGCGTTTGAAGCAGGCGTGAAAGGCTACTGGAGCGAACCCGGAGCCGTGATGGTAATGCGTGATGACAACGGCAACGGATTGCCTGACGATACATGGTATGAACTTGCCGGATCCAACTACTGGTTCAAGACTTCACGCCGCGACGTGACATTCACCTACGAGGATCTCGGCTACAGCACCCGCTACTATATCCCCTACACCGCTTCCGACGGCCAGAACGGAGCCGTGCCCTCCAATCGCTTCCATGCCCAGAATTATTTCCCCGACTCCAAGCTCTACCCCGATGTAAAGCTCGTCGACGGCAACAAACTGCCGCTTAAAGGTACCCACATCAATGCGGTCTATGACCTGAGGGTACCGAGCTATATCGAGTGCTACCGTCCCCTCGCATTCGGCTACTGCGACAACCATGCTACCAACGGCGATCTCACCGCCGCGACCAATCCCTATTATGCCGATGAAAACGGCAAGGTGCGTGACGGCTTCGACATCAGTTGGGCCGTCGATGCCGAGGGCAACTATGTGGAGCTCGATCACATCGATTTCATAAAAGTGTACAACTCAGTCAATCAGGCATGCGGCTGGCTTGGAGAATCATCTACCGAAGTTGCCGGCATTGCGATGACAAAACCTGACCTGAATCAAAAAGCACCCGGCGACTATTACCTGAATTACGTCGGTATTACCCAGCTTCAGGTCGTAGAGGGTCACACATGCCAGTTCGAAGGCCTTGCATTCCATAATGGCCGTCCCATGACCGACACCAAGGCAACGTGGAAGGTAGAGGACGAAAGCGTGGGTACAATCGACCAGAACGGACTGTTTACCGCCATCAAGACCGGTGCCACCAAAATATCTTTCCAGGCCACCGAGCTGGCTGAACCCGATGTATTCACTATCGAGGTCGTTACCCTGTGCGGAGTGGAGATAAGCCGCGAAGGTAATGGAGGAATGGCAAGCAACACCGAAGGCACCGCACTGGTGGGTGAAAGATTATGGTTTGACCGTCATAGCCTTACAACCAACGGCTCCACTATCAACGGCACCAGCGCCAACCACTACATCTATGACACATATACCTGGACAAGCTCTGATCCTACGGTAGCCAAAATAGAGAAAAACGGATATTTCGAGACCCTCAAGACAGGCGAGACTACTCTCACGATGACTTCCGACACCGATCCTACGCTGTCGACCACGTTTACACTCACGGTGATCGATCTTCCTGAAATCCAGCAGTTCAACAATTATCTCGTCATCGAGGATGACCGCATGACCCAGGAGGAGCTTAACGCCTACTCCTTTGCCGACACTGACGTATTCGCAGCATCGTATACCGACGGAAAGGTATCTTACAAGAAGCGTGTGAACCTGCGCATAGCCGGTGTACAGCCCGCGGAATATGCCGATGCATTCTACATCAGCGAAAACCATCTGTGCAACCGACTGGAAAAGGGTGACTGGCGCGAATATCTCGTCACGGTCGAGGGACAGCTCGGCGACAACACTTTCAGCCTCGATATCCCTGTACTGCACACCTCAACCTACGGCTCCGTGACTACTCCGATCGTAGGCGAGGAAAATCTCCTCACCATCAGTACTGACACCCGACAGGGAGAGATCGACCTCAACGAGGTATTCGAGCTGACTGGCATCACCGAGATCTATACACGCAAATACCGCACCTCAACCACCACGCCCGCATTGCCCGAGGGATATAACGTGACGCTGACTGACGGCATACTCACAGTAAGCCTTGACGAAAACACTGAATTTCAGGAAGGACTTACGATAGATGTAGAGTGCCAGGTAGGCCGAGCCACCCAGAAATACACCGCATCGCGCAGCTTCGAGCCTCAGCCGTCAAACACCTGGAAAAAGGCTACCGTAAAGCTCGTGATGGATAAGAATACCGGAATCGAGACTATCAAGATCGCCGACAGGCTGTCACTCTATCCCAATCCCGCCGTGTACAGCTTTACCGTCAATGTGGAGGAGACAACCCCGATAAAGCTCTACTCTATCGGTGGCGCCATGCTCTTTGACGGCACGATCAACCCCGGACAAAGCATCGATGTATCACAGCTTCCCGCCGGCCTGTACATCGTCGTTCTCCCCGGCCACAACCCCATGAAACTGATCAAGAAATAAGCCCCTTACTACCTCGATAGCCAAGACTGGCTATTGAAATGAGAAGTGATCCATATAATTTTTTAGGGTCACTTCTTTTTTTACTTTATTTTTTGTGATTGTATTCAAAAAAACAATATCTTTGTAATCGTATTCAAAGAATACATATTTTCGCGGTCAATCACTAAATATTACCTCTCCCCATGAATTCAATCAGACCATTTACTGTCACAGCCATCCTTTTCCTCCTGTTTTCCTGTGCAAAAGCCTCCTCTGTTACTCAACAAAAAACGCGAGACAATGTCATAGACATCCCGTCTGACCTAATTGTATCAATCGATGATAATCTGCCGATATTACATACGTGCGATATTATCATGACAGGTGATACTATTCTTTTTGATGACCATTTGAACGGAG
>CAZIPQ010000071.1:0-12105 GCA_964541165.1 uncultured Muribaculum sp. | reverse complement strand
GATCGACTCGCCCGATATTCCGCTGAACGTATCGCGCAGCTACCTGCAGAGCGACACCGCGGTAAAGAAAATCTCGACCTATATCACCCGTAAGGTGGCTGACCGCCTTGAGGAGATATTCAAGAACAACCGTGAGGAGTTTGAGAAGAAATGGGACGATATAAAGATCTTTATCGAGTATGGCATGCTGACCGACCAGAAGTTCTGTGACCGTGCCATGAAGTTTGTGCTCGTAAAGGATACCGACGGCAAGTATTACACGCTCGACGAATACAAGACCCTCATCGAGGCCAACCAGACATCAAAGGACGGCAACATCGTATATCTATATACCACCGATCCTGTGGCTCAGTACAACTATATCCACGCCGCTACCGAAAAGGGTTACAGCGTGCTGGTTATGGACGGGCAGCTTGACAGCCACTTCATCGGCCTGCTTGAGCAGAAACTTGAGAAGTCACAGTTTGTACGTGTCGACGGCGACGTGATAGAGAACCTGATACGCAAGGACGACAAGAAGGCAGCCGACCTCACTCCGCTGCAGCGCAACATCCTGACCACAGTATTCAAGTCACAGATACCTAAGGTGGAGAAAGCCGACTTCCTCGTCACATTCGAGGCCCTTTCATCGACCGCCGCTCCTATCGTGATCACACAGAACGAATATATGCGACGCATGAAGGACATGGCGGCCATGCAGCCGGGAATGGCATTCTACGGTGAGCTGCCTGATAGCTACAACCTCATCATCAACACAGAGCATGTGCTTATCAAGGATATCAGCGCCGCAGCTGAAAAGGCCGTGGCCGATACCGTAAGCCCGATGGCCGATGAGATCGACAAGAAAAACAGCGAGATCACCACTCTTCGTGACAGCGCCAAGGATGGCAAGCTGAGCGATGATGACTCAAAGAAGGTCAGCGAACTCGAAAAAGAGGTCAACACCCTGCGTGACAACGAGACCAAGGTAATAAGCGACTATGCCGCCGGACAGGCTCAGGTAAAACAGCTTATTGACCTTGCGCTGCTTGGCAACGGATTGCTTAAAGGTCAGGATCTGACCGCATTCCTGCAGCGCAGCTACAAGATGATGGAGAAATAATCATATCCCTCGTATACAGTAAGACGGGCGGCTGAACAAGTTGGTTCAGCCGCCCGTTTTTTTGTACTTACAATGTAATGTTTACTTAATCAGTGGTTCGAGGCACTCATAAATGGCAGGCGTGGCAGCAAGTACCGAAAGATTACGGTCATCGCGGAAATAGCTCCACTTGCCTCCGGCCTCCTCAAGGACCAGCAGTCCGGCACATACATCCCATTCGTGCAGATTTACCTCCCAGTAACCGTCCAGGATACCGGCGGCCACATAACAGAGATCGACAGCGGCCGAGCCCAATATGCGCAGACCGCGCACGAGCGGCATCACGCGGGTCACATTGTCAAGATTGTTGACCGGATGCACATCTTTGTCGTAAGGGAAACCGGTGGCAACCACACTGTGGCTTATCGCCGACTTGCCGCTTACCCTCAACGGATTGCCGTTAAGGTAGGCGCCCTCCCCTTTCACTGCATGAAACAGTTCGTTGAGATACGGGGCAAACACCACTCCGACCACACGCTGTCCACGGTGCTCGAGGCCTATCGACACACAGAACTGAGGCAAGCCCTGACTGAAATTCGTAGTGCCGTCAAGCGGATCTATGACCCAGCGGTATTCGCTGTCACGGCCATCATCACCCGATTCCTCCGACAGGATAGCATGATCAGGATAAGCGGCATGTATATTGGCCATCAACACCTGCTCGGCTGCCTTGTCGGCGGCAGTGACGATATCACTGTCATTGCCCTTGGTGCTTACGCCAAGCTCATTGCCGCGGAAATAACGCAGATGTACAGCTCCTGCCTCACGCGCCCACGACATAGCGTTGAGCGCCATCTCGGAGTAGCTTACGGCACTCATGCTCAATCGTTGCTGTCGATGGGGAGCTGACGGCGGAACACTTCCTTGAACGAGATCAATGACTCGGTGCGCGCAAGACCGAGACCACTCAGCTTCTCATGGATAATATGAAGCAGATGATCGTTGTTGCGTGCGAAAAGCTTAATGAACATGTCATATTTACCGGTCGTATAGTGAACCTCCACTACCTCGGGGATATCCTTTAACTTCTCTACGACACTGTCAAAATCGGTGGGATCCTTCAGGAAGAAACCTACATACGCGCAAGTATCGTAGCCTACCGACGAAGGAGTGATAAGACACTCGGTGCCACGGAGCACTCCCATAGCGATCAGTTTCTGGATTCGCTGATGTATTGCTGCACCTGACACACCACTTTCACGGGCGATCTCGAGGTAAGGTTTACGACCATTGGCCGACAACATCTTAAGTATCTTATAGTCAAGAGTATCTAACTGTGCTTTTGCCATGTTGTGATAATTTGAAGATTAGTTGTTGGTTTGATTTTTTTCTTTTCGTGTACAAAATTAATGAATAATATGTATAATTCACAAAATATTCATGTATTTTTGTAATAAATAAACATTGTTTACGATTTCCAATAGCTGTAATGGGTATCAATCTCACACCGGTTTCGGCCAAATTCGGATCACTCAACCGTCTGCAAGACATATACATCGAAGCTTTTCCGCCCGAAGAACGGCGTCCTTGGCCGCAACTGCTTGAACGCGCATTTGACAATAGTGACAGTTTCATTTTATATGCAATAATGGATGGAGAGATTGTGGCGGGCCTCGTAACGGTGTGGCATCTACGGTCAGCACGCTATATCGAGCACTTTGCCATCGAACCGGAATACCGTGGCAATGGCGCCGGAACTGCTGTGCTGGCCATGCTCGTATCAATGTCTCCGCAACCGTTGCTGCTCGAGGTAGAACCGGCCCATACGGGAGACACTGCACGGCGTCGCATCGGCTTTTATCGGCGTAACGGTTTCACCGATCATCCTGACTTCAATTACATACAACCTCCATACGCTCCTGGATTGCCGCCGGTGCCGCTGACACTGATGACGACAGGAGAAGTCAATCTGCAATCGGCCGCTGATGAACTCTTTTCGACAGTCTACAGTTAGGATGTAAAACGGATTTCGCGTATATTTGCAATAAAATTACACATTGTTATGACTCGTCTTACTCTCAACATACTGCTCACACTCGCGGCAACCGTCGTGATAGCCGCCTGCGCACGGCGTACGACCGACCGTCCTACAATCACAGTCAGCATCAGCCCGCAGAAATTCTTTCTGGACCGCATAGCCGGCGACAAGTGGGATGTACGGTGTCTGCTCGGAGGAAGTGACAATCCTGAGAACTACGACCCAACGATCAACCAGCTGCTCGGACTCGAACACAGTCGCGCCTACCTACGCATGGGCCAGCTTCCGTTTGAGCAGACGATTATTGAAAAAGTCAAGGCCAACAATCCCGATCTGAAGATATATGACACTTCGGAGGGTATAGAGCTCATCACCGGCACCCACACTGACTGCGATCATGACCATGACGGTCACGGACACAGTCATGACGTAGATCCCCACACATGGACATCGGCTAAAAATGCCCGCATAATAGCTACCAACATGCTTAATGCGATGATCGACATAGACCCGGCCAACAAAGATTATTATACCGACAACTATAACCGTCTGTCGGCCACAATCGACAGTCTTGACGAAGCCTTCACGGTAAAGCTGTCGCCGAAACGTGGCTCGACATTTCTTGTGTGGCATCCGTCGCTCAGCTACTTTGCGCGCGACTACGGCCTGAATCAGCTTTCGCTCAGTCCTGAGGGAAAAGAGGCTTCGGTAACGCAGCTCCAGAGTGCGATCGACTCGGCCAAGGCTGCCGATGTCAGGATACTCTTCTTCCAGAAGGATATCGATTCACGTCAGGCACGCGTAGCCAACGAACAGATTGGCGCCAGGCTTGTCGACATAAACCCGCTCAGCTATGAATGGGATGTGGAAATGAAAAATATAGCAGATGCACTCTCACGATAAACGACCGCTTATAACGCTTGACGGCGTATGGATGCAGTATGACGAACGGCGTCCTATACTGCGTGATGTCAATCTCAGCGTAAATCCTGGTGACTTTCTTGCCATAACAGGGCCCAATGGAGGAGGAAAAACCACACTGCTGCGCCTGTTGCTGAAGCTGGTCACTCCGTCGCAAGGACGCGTGATATATGGTTTCGAACATGATGGCGACCGCCTGCCGATAGGCTACCTGCCTCAGAAAAACATGATTGACTCCCGATTTCCGATCACTGTAAGCGAAGTGATGGAACTGGGACTCATGACGGTAAAAGGGATGCAGAAAGAGGCCCGTCAACGACGAGTGGCGGAAACACTCGAACTGCTTGGCCTTTCCGACCACGCATCAAGCCCGATCGGCGAAATTTCAGGAGGACAATTGCAACGCACCCTGTTCGGACGCGCGATCATTTCCCACCCGCAGATGCTTGTCCTCGACGAACCGCTAAGCTACCTTGACAAGCATAATGAAGAGGTGCTGTACAATGTGGTGAAGCATCTTGCCGAAGACACGACAATCGTGATCGTGTCACACGAGATGTCGACAATATCGACAATGGCCACACGACACATAGTGGTGGATCACAGCATAGACGAGTGCCACGCCGCCACACACTACGCCGGACACCCCTGCCACTAATTACTTCCCAGAACCAGGAATATAAGACCGATAAGCAGCACGCTCAGGTCAATAAGCTTGAGCTTGATATGCTTTTCGTGGAGTGCGATCACGCCATAGAAAAATGACACTATCACGCTGCCGCGGCGTATCATCGAAACGACGGCGATCATAGACCCGTCGACTGATAGCGAGTAGAAATAGGCCAGATCGGCGACAGTGAGGAATACCGATATGAGGGGTATCGACCACTTCCAGCGGAAAGGGGTTGATTCATGGCGCAGCTTTATCATTATGCCGATGGCAATGCCCATTATTATCATCTGGTAAAGCGAATACCATGCCTGCACTTCAAGCGGCTCGTAATGGCGCAGCAGATACTTGTCGTAAAGCGCACTTACGGCTCCCATTACCGTGGCACCGATGGTAAACCATATCCAGCGCGAATGTTTTACAGAAAAACCTTCCTTACCACCTACCCTGCTGATGAAAAACAGCGACCAGAAGCCAAGTGCTATACCGATCCACTGCATCCAGTTGAGGCTTTCGCGGAATATAAGCAGCGCACCGACAAGCACAATCACCGGACGGGCCGCATTGATAGGCCCGGCGATAGTGAGAGGAAGATGTTTAAGTCCGTAGTAACCGAGGATCCATGATGACAGTACGATAAACGACTTGATCAATATCTCTATATGGCCGTGCAGGGAGTTACCGAGACCCACGCTGCCCGCGCTCAGGTTCATGATAAGCACCGGCGACATCAGCAACACACTGAACACAGTGTTGAGAAAGAGCACGACAAGCACATTGTTGCCGCTCACCGAAATCTTCTTGAATATATCGTAAAATCCGAGGCAGAGGCCTGATACTATGGCAAGAACTATCCACATAATGCGACAACGTGATTATTTAAGATCTTCGAGTACTTTTGGGTCACCTACGAGCCACAGTACATCCTCAGGCTCGAATACATTATAGCCGGTGGGATTTTCATATCTGCCGTCAGGACGCTGTATGGCCACCAGCAGGGCGCGGTACTTGTCACGTATCTGTGATGTAGCCGAGGTCTTGCCGATCAGAATGGAGTCGACCGACAGCTGTATGCTCGTGAACTCCATCTGGCGCAGGTCACCGTCGGGCTGCGGCTCATTCTGCTCCTCAAGCACCGGAAGCAACTTCTCGATCTGCTCGTCGGTTCCTATCACTCCGATGACGTCACCGGGGAATATGCGGGTATTGCCGTCAGGCACCGGGAGCAGGACGCCGCCTCGCTGTATGCAGGCGACATTGACACCATAACGCTGACGAAGATTGGAGTCGCGCAGACGCTCACCCACAAACGGGCAGTCGTAGCTGACCTCGATATATGCCATGTGGAGATCGTTGACAAGATTGTTGTTGCGGCCGCTGCGGCGCAGTTCGCGCTCGTTAAGATTATCCATGAAGCGCGATTCAAGACGGCGCATCTGCTTTTTCAGTCTTCCCGACCATGTACCGAGCATGATGAGGAAGATGATGAAACCGATGATCCAGCCTACACGCATCGAATGGATGGCACTCAGCATATAGATTACAAAGCCGAGGGCAAGAACCACACGGAAACCGCTCATGACAAGGAGCGGAACATCAAAATGGGCATTGGCGGCCTTGAGGCGTTCGCGCTCGACCTTCTTAGACGCCGGCATGGCGAGTGCAAGCAGAAACGGCATCATGGCGGCAAGAGTGATGACACTGCAGATCATGCGTCCCCAGCCGGGAGTGAGTTCAAGCAGCCACGGCAACAGGAAGCGCAGCGACACGAGTACGATGGCGATGACAACACTTGAATAAAGAAGTATGCGCCACACGTAACGCTTCAGCACGGTACGCCACAGCACGCGTGTTTCACTCTCGGCACGTACAGTGCCTGAATAGCGGTCAATCAGGAAGTGGAGGCGTTCGGGCAGTATACGCTCAACCAGTCGGTAAGCCGGATCGGCCATACGGATGAAATAGGGTGTGGTGAAGGTAGTGATAACCGACACGGCCACCACAATCGGATAAATAGTAGCATCAAGCACGCCAAGCGACATACCGAGCGAAGCGATGATGAATGCGAACTCACCGATCTGGGTAAGTGAGAAACCTGACTCCATGGCTATGCGCAGGGGCTGACCGGTGATAAGCATACCGAAGGTACCGAATATAATCATGCCGACAATCACGACAGCCGACAGTACGAGGATCGGGGAAATATACTGTACGATAATCTCCGGATCAACCATCATACCTACCGAGATGAAGAACACGGCACCGAAAAGATCCTTGACCGGTGTAACCACATGCTCGATACGCTCGGCGTAACTGATTCCGGCTATGATGGAGCCCATGACGAAAGCTCCTAATGCAAGCGAGAAGCCGCAGTAGACCGAGAACACCGCCATACCGAAGCAGAGTCCGAGGCTGATTATAAGCAGGGTCTCATCATTGAGGTAACGGCGGATGGCATTGAGCAGCGTAGGCAGCACATACACCCCGACCAGAAACCAGATGACAAGGAAGAACACGAGCTTGCTTATACTGAAAAGCATCTCCCCTCCCTCGACACTGTTGTTGAGTGCGATCGATGACAGTATCACCATCATCAACACGGCAAACAGGTCCTCTACAATCAGCACGGCAAATACAAGAGAGGCAAATTTCTTCTGGCGCAATCCGAGGTCAGTAAACGCCTTGATGATAATAGTCGTTGACGACATGGATAGCATGCCGCCAAGGAAAAGGCTGTTCATGTGGGAGAAGTGGAGCAGATGGCCTATGGCAAAACCCGACGCCATCATTCCCATCACGATTATTAGCGCCGTCACCACAGCTGATCCTCCCACATTCAGCAACTTTTTAAAACTGAATTCCAGACCGAGCGAGAACAACAATACCACGATACCTAACTGAGCCCAGAACTCGATATTGCTTTCAGTGGTCACTGACGGCAGATATGCGAAATGAGGACTCGCAAGGAAGCCGGCTACAATATATCCAAGAACCACCGGCTGCTTGAGCCACTTGAACAATACGGTGACCACGGCTCCAAGAATAAGGATGAAAGCCAGGTCGGAGACAAGGTTATCAATCTGAATTTCGGACATGCCTGTAATTTGTTTTGGCTGATATGATTTATATGCTCACCTGATTGGCGAGTGAAATGGCAATTGTAGGCTTGACCTGACGCAAGGCGCTGAACAGGGCAAGGTAGTCGGTGTGTTCACGGACGAGCACGATAAGGTTCAGTCGCGTCACCTCCTGATCATATTCATACTCGACATACACGCTGCTTAAATGTACGTGATGGGCCGTCAGGACCTCCCGGTAACCGTCGATGTTCTCGGCGATAGTCGACAGCTTGATACGGATGATACGGCTCTCCATACCGGCACTGAGATGATGCTCCCACCGCTCCACGACCACAAGCACAAGCAGAATAAGGGCAGTTGCGATAATCGACACAAGATACATGCCCACTCCGACCGCCATTCCGATGGCTGCCACAATCCATATTCCGGCGGCAGTGGTAAGACCGCGCACCGAACCCTTCATCTGTATGATCGCACCTGCGCCAAGGAAACCGATACCGGTGACCACCTGAGCCGCGATACGACCTGGATCACCGTTTTTGAGTCCCATATACTCCTGCGGCACGTATATGGAAAGAAGCATGGCAAGAGTAGCGCCCATACTTATCAGGGCGAAGGTACGCACGCCGGCTATCTGCCCTTTGCGCTTACGCTCCTGCCCTACGCAACATCCAAGAAACAAGCTTAACAACAGCCGGAATATTGAGTTGACCGTATTGACCTCGATCGAGTCAATGCGGTCAACTAAAAGGCTGAAAGCATCGGAAAAACAGCTTATCATTTGCGAAGTGTAAATCTTCTTGAAGTAAGACGGAAGTTATCGGCAAACAGTTCTACAAGATATTCTCCGGGAGTGAGGGTGGTATTTACATCCCAGTACATCGTGATTCCCGAAATCTCGTCACCGGCATATTCGATTGACTTACGGGCCGTACACTGTAATGTGCCTCCTTCGAAGCTGAAATTACCGCCGTTGCCGAGCAACATTCCCTCGGGGTTGACTATACGCAGATATATTGTCTTTTCTCCGACTGGCGTAGAATTGTTCTGAGGAATGGTGAATGAAACAGCAAGCTGCTTGGCCTTGGTGACATTTTTCTCCTCCTTGCCGTTTTTCTTTAGCGCGGTGAGGCTGACCCCCGTCACATTGAGTTTTTCAGCGAGTGTCATACGCTCCTCAAGCACCTCGTTGCGCTTGGTGGCGGTGGCGACACGATTGCTCAGCTGACGGTTCTGCTGACGTATCTGCTCGTTTTCTGTACGCAATCCTGCATTCTCTTTTCCGAGCGAGTCGATCTGCGCTACATAATGACGCAATATATTCTTCAAGGTGCCTATCTCATCCTGAAGCTGCTTGATGCGCTGAGCACTCTTCTTCTTTTCGGAATTGAGCTCCTGAATGAGTTTCTCAACCTTGCTCTTGGCAGCGGCATATTTGGTGACAAGCGAGTCATTGGCCAGCAGCTGAGACTGATTCTCATACTGTGCAAACTCGGTATTCAATACCTGATATTCCTGAGACAACTGAAGCTGCTCGTTGGTAAGCTGCAACTGTTCGTTGGCCAGTTGTGCCTGCTCAACCTCCTGCTTCATTGACCGGGCTGAGAAAAAGAAGGCGATGATTGCTGCAACAAGAACAACGGCAAGCACTATAACCACTATCTTCAGCGATTTTGCGCCATTAGATTTAGTTTCCATATTGATGACGTTAATTTTTCACAAAGTTAGTAATTTCCATCCAAATAACCGACATGATGGATAACGAGATTAAGGCATGCAGAATGTTTCGTCAACTACACGGGGAAAGTGCATCTTCTCAAGAGCATGTATCTTGCGCTCCACATCAGCGGGAGTATCCTCCGGAGCGATTTCAACCGATGCCTGAAAGATGATACGGCCTCCGTCGCATATCTCACTCACATGGTGGATCGTAATGCCCGATTCACGGTCACCGGCCGCAACCACCGCCTCATGCACATGAATCCCGTACATCCCTTTACCTCCATACTTTGGCAAGAGCGACGGATGCACATTGACAATACGGTCACGATAGCGCTCCAGCAAAAAGCCCGGCACCATGAGCAGAAAGCCGGCAAGCACGATCACATCCACGCCATATCGGTCAAGAAGTCCGAGCATTGTGTCAGGATTATTGATATCAGCACGTGGCATTACCTTGACATCGACACCGAGGGCCTGTGCACGCCGTATTACTCCCGCGTCAGGTCTGTTAGTCACCACAAGCACAACCTTACCGCGTTCCGGTGCTACCTGATCAAAATAGTTGATGAGATTTTCAGCATTGCTGCCGTTGCCCGAAGCAAATACAGCTATGCGTACCGGGCGATGGAAAGTATCGTGAGTTGACATGAGTATATCCAAAAAGCGAGGGAGCTCACTGCCATGATGACGGTGAGCCCCCCAGTTATTAAAAGTTATGACTTTCGGTGGGGCGATTAATCCTGATTGAGGTTAACGCGCTTGAAGGCAACCACTGCAAGACCCTTTGATGAGCTCTCAAGGAACTTCTCGATAGTCATGCCGGCATCCTTGATGAACTCCTGCTCCATGAGGCAAGACTCCTTGAAGAACTTGTTGACACGACCCTGAGCGATGTTCTCGATCATCTGGGCGGGCATATTGGCAGCCTTAGCCTCGGCAGCCTGCTTTGCAACGGCGCGGGCCTTGTCAGCCTCCTCGGCGGTAAGCCATCCCTTGGCGATGTTTGACTCGATGTGAGCCTCGCTGTCTACAAGGTTAGGATTGATACCGGCCTTCTTGAGGGCAGCCTCTACAGCCTTCTTAATCTGCTCTTCCTTTGACTTGTCAACGGCAACGTTGTACTCAGAGTCAATAACTGACTGAGGCACGCTTGCACGGTCAACAGCAACAGGATTCATAGAAGCAACCTGCATAGCCACGTCACGGCCAACCTGATAGTCAACGTCAGCCTGGTTGAAACCTACGATAGTGGCGAGCTTGTTGCCGAGGTGGTTGTAAGAGGTGGTTGAGGGAGCCTCAAGCCACTCGTAAGCGCCGAGTTCCATCTTCTCACCGGTCTTGCCGACCTCTTCAACAATAAGGGCTTCGATAGTACGGCCGTCAAGCACGAGAGCCTTAACCTCATCAAGAGATTTAGCTTTGGCTGCAACAGCGGCATCAAGTATTTTCTTAGTAAGGTCAACGAAAGTAGCGTTCTTTGCAACGAAGTCAGTCTCACACTTGAGGGCTACGATAGCAGCAAAGTCACCATCGTTCTTAGAGAGTACGCAACCCTCTGAAGCCTCGCGGTCCTCACGCTTTGCGGCAATAGCCTGACCTTTCTTACGGAGTATCTCTACAGCGGCATCCATATCGCCGTTAGCCTCGGCGAGAGCCTTTTTGCAGTCCATCAGGCCGGCGCTTGTAAGAGCACGCAGCTTGCTGATCTCTGCCATTGTAACTGCCATATTGTTATGTAGTTTTTATCGGTTAGTAACTTAAAATATTGAGTAGTGACGCGGGTAAAAGCTCGCGTCACTACATAAAAATCAGTTTGTCCTGTCAAGACCGGCCGATTAAGCCTCCTCAGCGGGAGCTTCCTCAGCAGCAGGAGCCTCGGCTGCAGGAGCCTCAGCTGCCTCATTGCGGCGTACACGACGGCGACCGCGGGGAGCGGCAGCCTCCTCCTCGTTTTCAGCGGGAGTATCGATCTTCTCAGCCTTACGCTCCTCAAGACCCTCGTCCATAGCAGAAACTACGGTGTCAAGGATGAGCTCGATTGACTTTGAAGCGTCATCGTTGGCAGGAATTACGAAATCGATATTAGAAGGATCAGAGTTGGTATCAACTATAGCGAATACGGGGATACCGAGACGGTTAGCCTCAGCTACAGCGATGTGCTCCTTAAGTACGTCAACAACGAAGAGAGCAGAAGGCAGACGGTTAAGGTCAGCGATTGAACCGAGGTTCTTCTCAAGCTTCTCGCGCTGACGTGAGATCTGCAGCTTCTCACGCTTTGAAAGGTTGTCGAAAGTACCATCCTTAGTCATCTTATCGATGGTAGCCATCTTCTTCACAGCCTTACGGATAGTGGGGAAGTTGGTGAGCATACCGCCCGGCCAACGCTCGATAACGTAAGGCATGTTGATTGATTTTGCCTTGTCAGCAATTACGTCCTTGGCCTGCTTCTTAGTCGCTACAAAAAGCACTTTCTTGCCTGACTTGGCTATGCTCTTAAGAGCTGCGGCTGCTTCGTCAAGCTTAGCAGCAGTCTTGTAGAGGTCAATGATGTGGATACCGTTGCGCTCCATGAAAATATAAGGAGCCATAGCAG
>CAZIPQ010000070.1:0-12534 GCA_964541165.1 uncultured Muribaculum sp. | reverse complement strand
GCCGTCGGGACGCTCTTTTTCAATTACTTTCTCTACAAAATAGGGAGTCACCGGCAGGAAGTAGATCTTGTCGGCAAAACCGTCCGAAGTCTGGACTGTAGCGATGTTGGGGTTGATAAGGACAGTTTCAATACCCTCCTCTTTCATTGCCTTCAAGGCCTGAGATCCGGAGTAGTCAAATTCGCCGGCTTCGCCGATTTTCAACGCGCCGCTACCGAGCAGTAATACTTTCTTGATTGAATGGGTATCCATTATGCTACTGTGAATGAAGGATTAAAGCAATTTAATAAATTCGTCGAAGAGGAATTCGGTGTCCTTCGGACCCGATGAAGCCTCGGGGTGGAACTGAGCCGAGAAGAAAGGCTTGCTCTTATGACGTATACCCTCGTTGGTGCCATCGTTCATATTGACGAAGAGGGGTTCCCAATCGGCCGACAGAGTTGAGCTGTCAACAGCAAAACCATGATTCTGCGATGTGATGTAGCACTCGTCGGTGCCGACACGACGTACAGGCTGATTGTGGCTGCGGTGACCGTAGGTCAATTTGTATGTGCGGGCTCCGGCAGCTTTTGAAAGGAGCTGGTTGCCCATGCAGATGCCGCATATAGGCTTTCCGATCTCGATAGCCTTGCGGATATTCTCAACGGTCTTTTCAGCCATGTCGGGATTGCCGGGGCCATTCGAGATAAACAGGCCGTCGTAAGGTATGGTAGTGAAGTCATAGTCCCAGGGCACACGCACCACTTTAACCCCGCGGCGGGTAAGGCAGCGGATAATATTGTGCTTCACGCCACAGTCCACGAGTACCACGGTCTTGTCACCGTCGCCGTGGACCTCAACATCCTTGCAGCTTACAAGCGCAACCAGATTTTCAGCATTGGGATCGTAGAACTCCACATCATCACATCCCTCGATAAGAATCTTTCCGAGCATCGAGCCATGCTCACGGAGATGCTTGGTGAGTGCGCGGGTATCAACTCCGTATATACCGGCTATCTTCTCCTCCTTGAGCCAGTCGGCCAGACTGCGGTCAGCCTGCCAGTGAGAGTATTCCCATGAATAGTCCTGGGCTACGATGCCGCGGCAGTGGATGCGTTCGCTCTCGTAATATTCGCTCACATTATCCTTATCGCGGCGCGGGGGCACACCGTAATTGCCAAGTATAGGATAGGTGGTAACCAGGATTTGTCCTTCATAAGAAGGGTCAGTCAAACTTTCGGGATAGCCGGTCATTGCGGTATTGAACACCACTTCCCCGGCCGTTGAGGCTTCATAGCCAAATGATTTACCCTCAAAGGTAGTGCCATCTTCAAGGACAAGAACGGCTTTTTTTGTCTCGCGCATACGATAGAAAAGTATGTTGTTGGAATATAAATTGCTTTACTCTATGTGGCTTTCTATCGTGAAAACCATGCAAAGTTACGTAATTTTTCCTAATAACCCTACGATTTTATCATAAATACACCGCAAAGCCCCATAAGCGCGGAAAAATGAAACGCGCGACAGGCGTACATATCAGTTGTTAATTTAGTTTTGTTAATACCGGCGTGCCGGGATAAGACACGGAATTTTGTGTAATTTTGCCGGAATAAAATCCGGTACATTTATGTTTCACTCCAACCACGACTATGTAACAGGAGGCATCGACCTCAATGCAGAACTGATAGCACACCCGGCATCGACTTTTTTCGCCCGCATGAGCGGCGATGCCATGTTGCAGGAAGGGATTGCCGACGGTGACCTGCTGGTCATCGACCGGTCACTGCATGCCACGGCAGGCGACCTGGCCGTATGCATAGCCGACGGAGAATTCGTAGTCAGAAAGCTCACGAACAATGATTGCCGCGACAACTCACTGACGGTGTGGGGTATCATCGTCCATTCCATCCGTTCATACCGATCATCCACAGTCACCCGATCCGGAAAATGATAGCGCTTGTCGACTGCAACAACTTTTTCGTGTCATGTGAGCGGGTGTTCCGGCCTGATCTCATGGGTAGGCCGGTAGTGGTGCTCAGCGGCAACGACGGATGTGTCGTGGCTATGTCAAATGAGGCAAAAGCACTCGGGATCACCCGCAGTGTGCCTTACTTCAAGGTGCGTCACATGCTGGAAAGCCACGGCGGAGTGGCGTTGTCAGGCAATCATAGGCTGTACGGCGACATGTCGGCGCGCGTAATGACCACGCTCAAGATGTTGTCACCGGCAATTGAAGTATATTCGGTCGACGAGGCGTTTGCCCATCTTCCTGCCGGAGTCGTTGACATCCAAGCTTACGGATGTCGTATTGTTGAACGGATCATGCACGATGTTGGCATACCGGTCTCGATAGGGATCGCCCCCACCCGTACCCTGGCCAAGATCGCAGCGCGTTTTGCCAAGCGCTATGCCGCCTATCATGGCTGCTGCGTGATCGACACCGGCGACAAGCGAGAAAAAGCACTCGCACTTACCCAGCTCGGCGATGTGTGGGGCATCGGAAGGCGCACATCGCGCAGCATGGCCCAATACGGCATCACGACTGCCCTCGACATGGCCCGACTGCCGGAAAACGCCGTCGACACCCTTCTCAACATCAACGGACGGCGCACATGGAGCGAACTCAACGGAATACCGGCAATCGAACACACCGACGAGGACGCGTCGCAGAAAAGCATCACATCGTCACGGACATTTGCCACCGAGCTATACACCACCGATGACATCAGCCGGGCGATAGCTATTTTTGCGTCAATAATAGGCAGGCGGCTACGCGCCCAGGGAGGCGTTGCCGGCGAAGTGTCACTATGGCTGGCGACCAATCATTTCAACTCCTCACACCCCCAGTACAGCAACTCGACATCACATCTCTTCGCGGAACCCACCGATGACACATCAAGACTGATCACCGAGGCCCGTACCTTACTTGACGAGATATACCGTCCCGGTTACGGATATAAGAAGGCGGGGCTTACAGTAACCCGCATCACTACACGCGACCTGCTGCAGCCGAGCCTGTTTGCCGACCGAAATGACGCCGAACGGCGACACAGACTCATGCATGCTCTTGATCAGCTCAACGGACGACAGCGTGACTGCGTTCAGATAGCGACAGCCGTAGGCGGAAATGTCGAGCTGACACGCCACAACTATGATTCGCGCCAATACACGACACGCTTATCCGACATCATCACAGTCAGGTAAGCGTTAATCCCATTATAAGGTAAAGAAACAGGTCAGGCAAAGACAAGTACGATGATCTGGGCCACGATGACACGTATAAACATCGACAGCGGATATACGGTGGCATAGCTGACGGCACCATTATCGTTGGGCACCGTATCATTGACATAGTTGAGAGCCATAGGATTGGCCATCGCGCCACATGCCATGCCGCACGCGCTTCCATAATCAATACCAAGTCCATATACCGCCACAAGCAGCATAATGATAACCGGGATGACGGTCAGCAGAAATCCCACCCCTATCCATAGCATGCCGCCTGAGTGCAGAAGTGTATCGACAAAACTGCCGCCCGCTTCCAGACCGAGACACGCGAGATAGAGCGACAGGCCCATGCCTCGCAGCATAAGATTGGCGCTGCGGGTAGTATAGGTGACCAGATGAAAACGCGGGCCAAAACGTCCCATAAGTATACCTACGATTATGGGACCGCCGGCCAAACCGAGTTTTACAGGGAATGACATGCCGGGAATCGTCAGAGGTATCGATCCCAATATAAGACCCAGAACTATACCGACAAATATAGCGGCCAGATTGGGATCTTTCAGACTGACAACGGTATTACCAAGCACTTTCTCAACATTTTCGATAGCCTTGGCCTCGCCGACTACCGTGAGGCGGTCGCCGAGCTGAAGTACGAGCCGGGGCGTGGCAAGCAGCTGCACACCGCTTCGCATTACCCGGCTGATATTAATGCCGTAACTGTTACGCAATCTGAGCGAGCCGAGGCGCTTGCCGTTAATCTCCGGACGGCTTACCACTATATGCTTCGATATAAGCTGGCTGTCTATGGCGTTCCAGTCGATATCATCCTTATTCCAATCACGGCTCTCCTGCTCACCGAACACCACAGTAAGCCTCGGCACATCCTTCTCCACCGTCACGACAAGAATACGGTCATCGGCCTCAAGCACAGTCTCCGGCCCCGGTATGGTAACCTTACCGTTGCGCCACAATCGGGATATGATAAAATTGACCGCCGACAATGAAGCTATCTCGCGTACCGAATGGCCATATATCGCAGGATTGGCAACCTGAAATTCAGCGATATAAGTAGAGCTTCCGTCATAATCATCATGTGACTCAAGCTGTGACGGCTTTATGAATAGCTTGCGCACCAGCATCATGGCAAGTATTACGCCGACCACACCGAGAGGATAAGTGACAGCACAGCTAAGAGCCGCGCCATTGGCGCTGTGACCGATCTGCTGGAGAGCCTGCTGGGCCGCACCGAGCGCAGGGGTATTGGTCGTGGCGCCACACAGCACTCCCACCATATCGTCGATGCCGATACCGAAAAGCGGACTGAACAGAAGCGCAAGTACCGTTCCGATCAATATGACTCCTATGCCAAGCATATTCATTTCGATACCGCCTTTACGGAACGAGCTGAAAAATCCGGGGCCTACCTTGAGGCCAAGTTCATATACAAACAGCACCAGACCGAAACTCTCGGCATAATGAAGCATCGCCGGATCAATCGTAAGACCGATATGACCGGCAAATATTCCGGCAAAGAATACGCACGTTACCCCGAGAGAGATACCGAACAGCCTTAATTTACCGAAAGCAAGCCCGACAGCAATGATTATAGCGATAACGATTACTGCCTGTACCGCCGAATGTTCAAACAATATACTGTCAATCCATTCCATGGTTGGCAAATTTATTCACCGGAAAAAGTATATATGATGCGCGCGCCCTTGGTGTAATTGTGTGAGATAGACAGATCAGCTCCTGTAAGACGGACCAAGCCACGCATCAGGCTAAGACCTATGCCGCGACGGTCAGTAGGCCATTCATCCGGGCCCAGTCCTGGCCAGCCGTCCCCGGTATCGCTCACCGTTATGGTAACCAGTGATGTATCCGGATCGACAACGACCTGAAGAGTCACCTGACCGGCCGAAGTAAACATAAATGCATTATACAGGAGATTGCGGAGCATGATATCCAGCAGATAAGGCGATACCGTCACCTCAGGCGAACCGGAAGCCGGCACAAAGCGGAACACGGTGTCAGGCGACAGGAGATAGTCGATCTTGGAGATCGACTCACGGCAAATATCATTGATCGATACGGTGGAGCGCTTCAATTCCACTCCCAGACTTAATTTCTCTATGATGTCCACATCACCTACCAGACGGCTGACATTACCCATCATGTTGCGGAGATTGCGACCACTATCCGCGGCTGTCTGATCAGGCGACTCCATTACCTTTGCAATCTCGTTTTCCATAGGGGGCAACGCCTCGAGCAAGTCATCGGAACAGCGTCGCAGGATACTATGGAACATGACTTTGTCGGCTGAAGCCTTTCCGACATCTGCCTGACATCTTGAAAGCTCGGCAAGAGCCTCATCTTTCTCACGACGATACTTCACCAGATGGAGTATTGACAACACCAGTCCAACTAACAGTCCGATTAACAGCAGTATACCGAGAACCATCTGTAACGGATAACGGTCAAATACAGTAATCGGTTTGTTTATGACCTTGGCATCTTCCGGAATCGACTTCATGTCCAGCTTAAACTCCTTCATACGCGCATAGTCAAACACATATTCATCAGGTATAATTGTCACCGGATGGGCGGAGTTATACGGATTTTCAAGATAATCCAGACAGTCGCGGGCCACTTCATCACCCCACACATTGTATTTAGGCACATAGCCGCACACAGCCCAATTGCCCAAACCGACACTCGACAGGGTGATTACAGGAATATCAGGCCGGGCCCTATATAATGAAGAGGTAGTACTGCCGAGGGCGATATCGTTGGTACGGTCCATACGCCAGGTACCGCAGAAAATAACATTTCCCGGCGACATCTTCTGCAATATATTATGCACATCATTGAACGACTGCTTGCGGCCGTCAATCCATTTCACAGGTACTTCCGGATATTTACGCATGGCATCGCGCATCCACGCCTGCATGTTAAGACCGCCAAAGGTATTGTCAGTGACAAACACAAGAGTATCAGCCTGAGGGAAGTATCTGTTGGCCAACTCAATATTTTCAGGCATACGGTACTCATAGGCATAACCGCCGACGATATTGAAATCGAAGAGATCCATGCGCAGGTCGAGCGACTCAGGCTGGTACTCGGCAATATCCACCGTATCATCAGGAATCTTAATCACATTACGGCTTATGAGGATAGGCATGACGGGAATGTCATGTACACGCGGATCGTCCTGCGACAGGAATGAAGCCCAGGCCTCCTGGCCGAGTATGATCACAATGTCCACACCCTTCCCCTCCTTATACTTGTCGAGGATGTTACTCATGCGTACTTTCCAGTCGTGCGCACTTTCGAGATTCTGACAGTTAAGACTCTCTACGATTATGCGTGCCGAACTGCCGCGCTCATTATATACATTCATGAACGCGTCAATATTCTGTGAGATACTGCGGGTGTCAGGGTTATAGGAGGTTATCAGCAATATCGAATAAGGGGCTGTCGCATCCTGCGCACAGACAGGCAATGCGAGTGAGACAACCCACATATAAAGAAGCAGCGATAACCCTCGGAATATATTTTTCATCAATCACGTGCTATAATGTAAACGTGATGACAAATATAGGGATTAGGGGTTACGCGGCAGGTATGTTGTAACACACCTGCCGTGGCATTAACCTAAATTAACGCTTTATGTCAAATCCGCGCTCGCGCCAGGCCTCCAGTATACGGTAGTTCATGGCCTCACGGTAATAGCCTATCATGTGGGCTACCCAGTCATTTTCAGTCTTATGACCTTCGCGGGTGCGATTGTAGTGCGACACTGTCTCGTCATAGGCAAGCACATCGGCAGTCACATCATCGGAGCGATAACGGTTCTTGAACACCACAAGATCAAGCGGCTGCTTGGGCTTAAGGTCAGGCATCTCGCGCGGAACGCCGATGGCAAGTCCGCACACCACAAATACATGTTCGGGAAGGTGAAGCAGCTTGGTGACAGCCTCCGGATCGGCAGTACGCAGATAACCGATAGGACAGGTACCGAGACCGCATGCCTCAGCAGCCACGATGGCGCTCATCATCGTCAGGGCGGCATCGACAGTTCCGACCGTTATACCGTCGGCCGTATCGTTAAAGGGTGGCATTTCAATGCCTTTCGCCTTTGCACCAGCATATATCTTGTTATAATCGGCACAGAATACCAGAAAATGATTGCAGGTCTTGATCTGCTTCTGGCCGGTCACCGCGTATAATTGCTCCTTAAGCTCCTGATCATCTATATCGATGACCGAATATTGCTGTCCGTTATAACTGGTAGGAGTATTACGGATCGCCTCATAAATAAATTCCATTGTCTCGGCCGGGATAGCCTCGCGCTCGTAGCGGCGGATACTGCGCCGGTCGAGCAATGTTGACTTTATATCTTTCATAATTGTGGTTATATCTACCAATTATAACATCTGCGGCACGGTTATGGTTTGCGGTCAGATGCATCGGCGATACGGCCAATATTCATGACATCAGCATCAAAGGTGTCGCGGTTGATGGCACGGTTACGCAGGCGGTTGCGGTAAGCATAGATCGTATGCACCGAATAATTGAGCACCTGAGCTATGCGCGTGCTCTCCTCGACGCCAAGACGCATGAACGCAAGTATGCGCATGTCGGTATTGAGCAACTCACCGTCCTTCAGCTCTATTTGCTCGTCAGGATTCAGCAGTTTGTTGACCTCTGATACGAAGTCGGGATATATATGCAGGAAAGTGCGGTCAAACGTATCATAAAATTCGCGGCTCTGCTCCTCGACAAATTTACCTGATTTCACAAGCCGGTACAGATCATCGGCATGACCGGTCGATATCTTGCGCTCGGCGACCTTGCAGAAACGGTTAAGCTTGTCCATATACACCGTACACAGATTGAGGAACTGGCTCATATACATCTCCTTGATGCGGTTGGCTCCGGCCAGCACCTCTTTAAGCGCCTTCATGCGCCGCATGTTTTTCTGAAGTCTTACCACCATAAGGATCAGGACAATAAGCGCAAGCCCGAGCAGCAACAGTCCCACCCACAGCCATCGCCGGTGGCTTTCCAGAGTGTCGCGGTGGGCTGCGGCAATGACAGGCAGCAACTCGGACGCCTGAAGCATTCGCATCGAGGCCTTACACTCGACGGCATTGCTGAGTGCCGTACTCAGGCAGGTATATGCACGGTCAATATCGCCGGTGGCATATAGTGCCGCCCCGAGTTCCTGAAGCGACACCATCTCGCGGGTAGCATTACGCAGGTCGGCGATAGCTGACATCGCTAGGTAATATATCTGTCCGTCACTGTTGCCGTGTTCCTCAAATATACGCGCCAACAGATTGGCCGCAATCGCGCTCTCCTTACATTCAAGCGGCTGCGAATCGAGCAGGTCACCCAACAGCGACATCGCTTCTACCGACCGCCCTGTATTGTACAGATACTCAGCCTTGCGAAGCATATACTCGCTTGAATTTCCCGGCAGCACATCGAGCAGCTTACCCTCAGTCTCGATAGCTTTCGAATGCCAATACTCATGCTCGGCATCCGATGACATGAAGAACGATGACTGATAGTCATAAAGCTGTCGGCCACGATCATAAAATACCGACAGCATGTCAGCATCGATCGAGTCAGCACTGATTGCCTCATACCGTTGCGCCCCGACATATCCGTAGCCCGCAAGTGGAGTGGAGGCAAGAGCATAAAGAGTGAAACGCATGGTCCATTCCGGCTTACCCTGACTTTGCGCCAACTCAGCACCGCGCCTGTAATTGACAAGAGCCGAGTCGGCCAGATATCCGTCATAGGCATCTGCAAGTTCCATAATCGCGGTAAGCTTCTCCGGGGCGTCGTCAGGCAATGCCCTGTTCACGGCTTCCAGCGAATCAATCCGTGCGCTGCGCCGTGACAGATACATTTCGCGCTTGCGCAGCTCAACATCAAGCTTGCGCAACATACCACGCACCATGTCGGGAGTCAGCTCGACCGGAATTGCCGACGCAATTACGTGGGCAAGCATGGAAAATATCAAGCATGTCAGTACTCTCTTCACTCTTTATTCACTGTTTCCTGAGTTAAACAAATATCATCGACCACTTCCATTATACCGGCGGCAGGGCGGCCGTTTTGCCATTCCCGCTTCATATACTCCATATATGGTGCAACATGCCGGAAATAACGGAAATATCCCTCACACAGATAATTCAGCCCCGGCTGCCCTGACGGAGTGACGGAAATACGGTTTTTGGGGCACTCTCCGTAACATGCGAACAGATATTCGCACTGCCGGCATTTATCCGGTAGGCTGTCAAATTTATTCAGCCCGAAGCTCTGTTGCTTTCGGCTCATCATCATGCCGGCAAGTCCGTCGGTCATGATATTTCCAAGCTTATACTGCGGCCACACATAATGATCGCAACTGTACACATCACCGTTGTGTTCAATGACAGGAGCGTGTCCGCAGACTTTGGCAAGAGTGCATACTCCGGGAGTAACGCCGGCCCAATTGGCAAGTGTGGCGTCAAATATCTGTACAAACATCTCTCCCACGTCTTTGCGCACCCACTCGTCGAATATCGTGATAAGGAAATCTCCCCACTGACCGGCGGTGATGGAGGCAGGAGTCATATTGCCGCTGTCGCTGTCGGGCGCTGCCAGATGTCCGTCATGATCGCGCTCCACAATAGGAGCAAACTGAAGGAACCTGCATCCGAGCGCGTCACGGAAGAAACGATAGAATTCGGTGGGGCGCTCGACATTGAGACTGTTGACCACAGCCATCGCATTCCACTCCACATCATGGCGGTTAAGGGCATCTATACCCCTGATGACCCTCATGAATGTGGGACGATGCATGTGATCACGACGGTAATGATCGTGAATATCAATCGGGCCGTCAATCGAGACACCGACCAATATCCCGTTGTCATGGAAGAAACGGCTCCAATCATCATTGATCAGAACACCGTTGGTCTGTATGCAATTATCAATATGACGTCCTGCGGCATACTTGTGCTGAAGTTTCAGCACCCGTTCATAAAAGGAGATACCGCGTAGCAACGGCTCTCCCCCGTGCCACACAAAAAGCACGTCATTGACCGACTGTGACTGAATATACTCCCTGACAAACCGTTCGAGCACCTCATCGCTCATGAAGCAGTCGCCGGAACGGCCATACAGGTCTACCTTTTCCGAATAGTAACAGTAGTCGCAAGCCAGATTACATGCAGCTCCGGCAGCCTTGGCCATCACATAGTAAGGCTGCGCGAAGGGCGATGCAACAGGCGTGACGTCCATATTACTGTTTCTTGACAAAATTGAACAGCTGTGACTCCGTGCGCACACTGTCCATCATAAATCCGATCCGCTCCACCAGCTCGGGATGCTGGGCTGCCAGATCGTGATCCTCATGGATATCCTCGGCTACATTATAAAGCTCGAAAGTGGTCTTGTCAGGTTCTCCGACATTCAACCGCACGCCTTTCCAGTCACCGAGACGCAAAGCCTGCTTACCTCCGCCCTCATGAAACTCCCAGTAGAGGAAGTCGTGGGTGCGCTGACCCTCACGGCCAAGCATAGCATTGACAAAAGAGATACCGTCGGTGTTGAGTTCGCGCTCGGTACCGGTAATCTCGGCAAATGTAGGCATTACATCCCAGAAAGCAAGCATGTGGTCATTGTCGACACCGGCCGGTACATGTCCCGGACACCGTATGATCATCGGCATGTGGATACCCCCCTCGTAGAGATCGCGCTTGATGCCGCGATATGGGCCATAACTTGCAAAATAATCAGGATTGGCACCACCTTCACGATGAGGACCGTTGTCAGATGTGAAGATTACAATCGTATTCTCGTCAATACCTTTTTCTTTAAGCAGAGCCATCACATCACCCACATACGAGTCCAGACGGGTGACCATCGAAGCGAAGGCAGCCAGCGGACGTGCGGCCGCTCCGTATGCTCCGACCTTTGTCGGGTCCTTCGGCGCCCATGCGGCATCGTCAGCCTCCGGAATCAGGCGGCAATACTCCTGATATACCGAGTCCTGAGGCAACACCAGTTCGGCATGTGGAAGTGTATATGACAGAAACGCAAAGAACGGCTTGTCGGAATTGGCATCAATGAAGTCAAGAGCCTTTTGGTGGATGAGGTCAGCCGAATAGGTGCCCTCAGCCTGATCATAATTTTCGGGCAGTTCCACACGTTCCGTACCGTTCCACAGATGATCGGGGTAATAATCATGAGCAAGAGTCTGGCAATTATAACCCATGAACTCATCAAATCCCACTTTGGTCGGGTCAGACTCCGATCCCGGGTATCCGAGTCCCCATTTACCGAAGCAGCCGGTTGCATATCCCGCATCCTTGAACATCTGCGCAAGCGTATACGTGCCGGCAGGCATATCAACCTGACCTTCGGGATCATGGCGGAGATTTCCGCGTATGTGCGTATGGCCCGTATGCTGTCCGGTCATAAGTGATGCACGTGACGGAGCCGAGACTGCGGTACCTGCATAGCACTGGGTGAAGCGTGTACCTTCCGCGGCCATCTTTTCAAGATTCGGAGTCTTAATAAGCGTCTGGCCATAAGGGGATATGTCACCTATTCCGAGGTCGTCGGCAAGAATATATATGACATTGGGCGACTGTTTCCATTCCACTTGTGCCTTTTCATGGCTGCACGCTCCCAAGACAAGGGCTCCGGTTATTCCCCACCCCAGCTTGACAAGGCGTTTAGGTTCTATCTGCATGGTAACTCTATATATTTAAATGTCAGAAAATGATCGGGTGTACAAATATACAATTAATTTGCTAATTTTTCACACAATGCTTATGCTTATCAAGCGATAAAGTCGATATGTCGTGATTGATATTTTGGTATGACGCGTAATTTCACTAACTTTGCCAACTCAATCCAACTTACCTTTGATGCTAAGGATAAAGCGACTTTACCTGTTTATGCTGCAGAGCTTTCTGCCGCTGTTCTTGATGACATTCTTTATATGTCTCTTTATCGTACTGATGCAGTTTCTGTGGCGCTATATCGACGATCTTGTCGGCAAAGGCCTTGAAATGAGCGTCATCGGCGAGTTGTTCTTATATGCGGCGCTCACTATGGTGCCACTGGCGCTCCCGCTGGCCATCCTGCTTGCCTCGCTCATGACTTTCGGCAATCTCGGAGAGCAGTTTGAGCTTACCGCCATGAAAGCTTCCGGAGTCTCTCTGGTCAAGTCCATGCGCCCGCTTATCGTACTTATGGCTTTCGTCGCTATCGGAGCTTTCTTTTTCCAGAACAATGTGCTGCCGGTGGCACAGACCAAAA
>CAZIPQ010000069.1:0-12816 GCA_964541165.1 uncultured Muribaculum sp. | reverse complement strand
TAGGACAATCCCTGTGTTGTTACTTCCATTCAAGCGCTCCTTTCCGCCAGGCATAGACGAGGCCCAGCACCAATATTCCAAAAAATACAGCTATACACAGCAATCCGTCAGTTCCGAGTGAACGTACATTTACAGCCCACGGATACAGGAACACCGTTTCCACGTCAAACATAAGGAACAGGATTGCGTAAAGATAATATCCTACCTTGAACTGAGCCATACTTGTGCCGCGGGTAGGGATACCGCATTCGTAAGCCTCACCTTTCTGCGGATTGAATGACCGCGGGGAGATAAGCCCGGCCAAAGTCAGCGCCAGCGCTACCAGAGCCACGCCGGTAAGAGCTGCGACAACGGCAAGCGTAGAATTCTGAATACCGAAAATTAATGATACCATATAATCAGTTTACTATATTTACTGCACGGAGGAGTGCTGCGGAGCATCACACTACCCGATAATATTTTGCAAATATCGCATTTTTTTTTCAATTTTTAATAGCCGTGTGTGACTTTTTTTCATTCTTCGGCGACCCCTGCAACACTTGTGACACGGGTGTAACAAAAAACATCGTGTGACCCTCTGCACAGTATGCAGACCGGTCACACGATGTCGTGATAATTTTCAATGACTTATGTAATGCAGTCCTCAGTTCTGGGGCGCATTAGCGGAGGGGATGACGTTCATCAGGCGCGAATTGACCTTGACAGTCTTGGCGGGCTGTACGCCTTCGGCAGGCTGCTCCCACTCAAAATCCACGTTGAGAGTACCACCTATAGTACCGCGGCCCTTGAGACCGGTCACCTTATATCCCTTCATGTCAGAAGGCTTGGCAAGAAGCGAACCGGCAACCTTGCCCGGCACTGCCTCGGCCAGATCAAATGACAGCACGCCGCCGCTGATTGAGAAAGGAACATTCTGAACCACAAACGATACAGGCTCCATACCCTCATACAGTGATGCGTTCTGCAGGTAGAAGTTGAGGGTACGTTCGTTGGTATTGACCTTAGCGTTGTTGACTACGACTGAGTAGATATTGAGCAGGTTCTCACCGGTGCTGGTCATGGAATAGATCTTACCTGACTCATCGGTACAGGTAGACACCGACGGATAAGTCTGCTCGGCGCGCATACCCCACATCTTCACTACATTGTCGGCACTGCTCATGGTAAAATAGGCGTTATTGAATGATCCGCGGATATAGCCGGTTACATTCCACTCGGGAACACCGGTAGCCGAGGTCTTTGTAAACTCATAACCCTCGTTGGTAAGCTTGGATGCCATGTTGTTGAAGGTCTGTGAGCCGTAGTTGCTGTTGCCCGGCAGAAGAAGATTCTCAAGAGTTATAGCGTTTTCATTGACATTGCTGTAATTCATCACCACGGTCATCGCTCCCAGTGAATACTCGCCGCCGCTTGCGCTTTCAGCATAGTTCAGCATGGAGAACTGGATAGTCTGGGTGTTGGAAGTATCGGAATCACAGGCAGCCAGCGTTGTTGCCAATACCATTGACAAGATAGTGCTTTTTAAAATTTTCATTCGTTCTTTTTTCAATAGGTTAATTAATATTCAATCTGAAAGTCACGCCTCCCCGCATCGGTTTTCCGCGCTGAAGAAACGCGTTATTTATACTAACGAAATAAAATGTATCATATTGTGTATCCGTAAGATTTTCTCCCCACAAAGATAGCGACCATCCTGATCCGATTATTCCGGCGGAGGCTCCGAGGGTGGCATAAAGCGGCTGACGGAGTGTATTGGCCTCGTCCCACATTATCTCCCCCACTCCACGGCAGTTGAGATTGGCCGTAAATCCGGTTATCGGTCCCCAGTTGACCGGCGTGCGGTAAGTGACGCCGCCAAACATAGTATTTTTAGGAGAATACGGGATGTAATTGTCCTTGTAATCGGCAATACCGTTATCATAGCTTATGAAGCGTGCGTCGGTAAAACCGTATGACACGTTTGCCGACCAGTGGCTATCGATGTTAAAATGCCCCTCGAGTTCCACGCCGTAGCTGCGCGTCTTGCCCGCATTGGCCATCATACGTCCGGTAGTGGTACCGTCAGGGAATACCGTAAGCTGCTGATCACGACAGCGTATGTAGAACAGCGCGCCCTGCAGATCAAGACGTCCGTCAAGCAGCGACACGTGCGTTCCGGCCTCATAGTTCCAGCTGGTCTCAGGCTTGTAGCTGGTGATTTCGTCAATATCATACGACACGGGGCGTCCCATCTGCTCCATAAGCTGCTGCTGGAGTACATCACTGAACATCTGGGTATTGAAGCCGCCCGCCTTATAGCCGCGGCCTACCGAAAGATATACGTTGGCCAGATACTGCGTGTCAAATGTATATGTAGCGGTAAATTTAGGCAGCAGCTCAACAAATGTGCGCCGCAGCCGGCCATGATCATCGATTTCCAACGGACGTGACCCCATAGGCACCAGTCGGTCACCTACCACGCGGTTCATCGTATAGGAAGCATCACAACTGCTGTGATAGTAGAGTGTATTCTGCTCTACATCAAGACGCAGGCCGGCAGTAAGCGCAAGGTGCCCCAGATCCAGTCCGCTCTGATGATAAAACGCTATACCGCGTACAGGATTGTCAAAGTCACTGCCCAACAGCAGTTCGGGGCCATCCCAGGTAAGGCGCATACCGGCGGGCAGCTGAGCATTAGGATAGCTTAGAATAAGCCGGTCGATACCGGTACTCTTGAATGTCACCGGTGCATCAAGATCATCATGCTTGACAAAACCGAACACACCCCCGAGCCAGTTGTACACTCCCGCCTTGCCGCGGGCTACAAAGTCCTGTGTCACCGCCCATTCACGGCGTTTCTGGGTTAGCGTGAAATAATCTTCCGGCAGAAAGTCCTGGTCGAGCGTCATGTTGTCGTCGCTCCACTGGAAAGAGGTTATACTTGACAGAGAGAATGATCCGTGTGTCCACTTGACAGTAAGACCGTCGGTAACCGATGTACGGCGATAGAAACAGGTGTCATTATAATTGATGCTTCCCGACTCCACCGATCGGTAAGGATAGCCGTTCTGACGCGAAATACTTACCGCCGCCACATTATTGACACTAAGATCGGCACGAGGCTGCCACACGGTGCGCCATCGTGCCGCTCCCTGCTGCTCGGCGCCACACCGGCTGTCATTATAGCTGTTTTTATGCCAGCCGTCAGTGCGTCCGTAAAGTGCGGATACCGACATGCCGAGGCTGGAGGACAGCAACGTATAGTAACCCAGCGAGGCGCGTATACTGTTGTGCGTGCCATATTCGGCAAGAGCGCGCCAGCCCTGCCACTTCATCGGAGAAATGGTGTATATGTTGACAAGACCGCCCATGGTGTTTCGACCGTAGAGGGTACTTTGCGGACCGCGGAGCATCTCGATACGCTCGATATCGGTCAGGTCAAAGTCATAATTGTCTTTATTCAGATACGGCACATTGTCGACATTGAGCCCGACTACCGGCTGATCGATACGTGCGCCCATACCGCGCACATATATCGACGACGTAACGCGTGACCCATAGTCAGGGATATAGAAGTTAGGAGCTATCTCACTGATATTCTTCACTGTCACCACGTTAAGGCGTTCAATCTCGGCCCGGCCCACAACAGTCGATGCCACCGGCAGACGCTCAACACGTTCATCCTGCTTGATTGCGGTTACCTCGACACCGCCAAGCTCTACTTCCTGCTCGACGGCCTCATCGGCCCACACTGCAGATGTGGCCGCAACCGTCAACATACCTGTCAAAAACAAATTTTTCATAACGCGGGCAAAGTTACCTTATTAATATGGGCGCCGCAATCACTACTTATAGTGAAAACATGACGTGCGAACAATTTAAGCTTCCACATTGTATTCATAGTATAAATAATCTTAACGAACACTACATCATGTTAGCCAACCTCATCGCATTACATCCCGATCATGCCGATGTACTACCTATCGATATGGTCGATGCCGATCCTACGGGCAGTACCTACGCCATCGCTTCATTCACGTTGAAGATAGTCGACCACATACTCAGCTATGCCGGGTTGGGTCATAACACCACGCTCGAGACCGGCCTGTATGCAGCAGTCGTATTCGTCATCTCTATCGTGATAGGCTACATCGCAAAGTGGCTGATACTCGGTGCTGTGCGAAAAATCGGGCCTCACTGGAACAATGATGTATACACATTCCTTACTTCTGAAAATTTCTTTACCAAACTGTGCCGCATGGTTCCGGCCATAGTATTCCTGATCTTCATTCAGTTTACTCTTGTAGCCATAAAATCGCCGATTGCCACACTGCTTACCCGTGTCACGCTGCTATATGTGATCTACGTCACCGCCATAGCGCTGACAGCGCTTGTGCGCGCATTGTGGCGCCACATCGATATCCGCGAGAACAAGCGCCACCTGCCGCTTAACGGCCTTATCCAGCTTATCAACGGCGCGATATGGATACTGGCATTCATCGTTGCCATAGCCGTCATAGTCGATAAGTCGCCCGCGGCCCTTCTCACCGGACTCGGCGCATTCGCAGCCGTCCTGATGTTGGTGTTCAAGGACAGTATTCTCGGCCTTGTCGCCGGTGTGCAGCTGTCGGAAAACGACAGTCTCCACGTAGGCGACTGGATCCAGGTCAACGGCACCAATGCCAACGGCACCGTTACCGAGGTATCGCTCACCGCCGTTAAAGTGCAGAACTGGGACAAGACCACCACATCCGTACCCCCCTACAGCCTCATCAGCGGCAGCTTCACCAACTACCGCACCATGCAGGAGAGCCACACCCGCCGCATACAGCGTACATGGATGATCGATGCCGACAGCATCGTACGCACTACACCCGAATTGCTTGACCGCGTGCGCAAGCTTCCGTTCATGGACGAGTACATCACAAAGAAACTTGCCCAGAAAGCCGCCGGAAAAGTTGAGGATGTCAACAATTCCGAGGGCCTGGTCAACGGTACCATCGATACCAACCTCGGCCTTCTGCGTGCCTATGTCAAGATGTGGCTCGATGCTTCCTCGTTTGTAGCCCACGACAGCGACTGCTTCGTTTCGACCCTCCAGCAGACCGGCGGTGGCGTACCGTTCCAGATCTACTGCTTTACCGCTACCTCGGCGTGGTTCGCATACGAGGCCATGCAGGACACCATCATGGAAGAGCTCTCGACCATACTCCCGGTATTTGATCTCGTCACCTTTGAGAATCCGTCAGGCCGTGACACAGTACTTGAAGGCTATCTCGAGCCCAACGCACCGGCCAACGTATTCGGTGTTCCGCAGCCGTTCTTCAAGAATCAGATACAGGGAGCCGAGCCCTCACAGCCCGCTCCGTCAACTGACAATACCCAGGCCCAGAAATCGTAAATTAAGTTATAATCATCGCCACGAGTTGCAGGAATCGGAGGGAATGATTAAATTTGGCCAGATAAACTATCGTTTTTAATTATGACCAAGCCATTCGCCACCGATGATCCGGCCCTCATAGAACGCCTTCGTGACAGCTCGACCTGCCGCGAGGCGTTTGGCGAAGTTATACGTACTTACAGTGAGCCGCTCTACTGGCAGATACGCCGTATGGTGCAGAATCACGATGACGCAAATGACTTGCTCCAGAACACGTTCATGAAAGCCTGGGCTTCCATTGAAAACTTCCGCGGCGATGCAAAGCTGTCGACGTGGCTGTACAAGATAGCCGTCAATGAGAGCATCACGTTTCTGGCCCGTGAGCGAAAGAGACTTAACCTCAGCATGGACGATGAGGAAGCGCACATCGTGGATATGATCGAATCGGACACGTTCATCGATGGCGACGAGCTGTCAGTAAAGTTGCGTAAGGCCATAGCCTCACTCCCTGAAAAGCAGCGGATTGTGTTCAACATGCGCTACTTTGACGAAATGCCTTACGAGCAGATGTCTGAGATCCTCGGCACCTCGGTAGGAGCCCTGAAAGCTTCTTACCACATTGCCGCCAAAAAGATTGAAAAATATTTTGACGACAATGATTAAACCTAAACCTACGACAAAAGTCATACATAATAACCAAACTGTATTACTATGGATGAGCGACATGACATATTAACCAAGGCCGGACGCCGCGATGGTATGACGGTACCCGAAGGATACTTTGAGTCCTTCGCCTCCGACATGATGTCGCGTCTGCCCGAACTACCGCGACAGAAAGAGCCTGAAGTAGTGCCTGTAAGCATGTGGCAGCGAGTGCGTCCCTACGTTTATCTGGCAGCTATGTTCTGCGGTATATGGCTGATGTTATGGATGTTTAATCATATCAGCCACAATTCAGGCAATTCTATGCTCGATAATCCGGTGATGGCACGCGCTTTTGAGAGCGAACACTTCTACGACAACTACATTTCGGATGATATCGACCAGTACGATCTTCTTGAGGATATGTACAACGACGGTGTCACCCTGGCAAGCTTTACCGCCAATTAGTACCCTTTTCAGTTCAAGATTATGAAACGTGTTACCCTTTTCTCCTTGATTCTGCTGCTTCTGAGCGCTATGCCTGCAGCAGCCGATAAAAAAGAGCCGACACCACGCCAACAATGGTTTAAGGCGATGGCGCAATACAAACGTGGCTTTATGATCAAGGAACTGCGCCTTACCGAGCAGCAACAGCAGAAATTCTTTCCCGTCTATGAAGAGATGGAGAAGAAGATCATGAAAGCCAACGACGAGACACGCGCTCTCGAGCGCAAGATCGACCACAGCAAGGAGAAAGTAAGCGATCTGGAATATGAAAAGGCGGCTGAAGCCCAGTTTGAGGTCAAGGCCAAAGAGGCTGCCATAGAGGCAAGTTATCTGCCGAAGTTCAAACAGATCCTGACCCCCAAGCAGCTTTATAAGCTGAAAAACGCTGAAAAGAAGTGGACACGCGAACTGATGAAACACCATCAGAACAAACAGCATCAGAACAATAAAGCCAAATAACCGGCATTTTCATCAACCTCTTAATAGCGGCACACGGCATTTAGGCCGCGTGCCGCTATGTTGTTTTAACACATTTATTATTTATGGTACACCGATTTATCACACTGCTCATCATGGTAAGTTCATTGCTGAGTTCATCACTGGCCCGGGCCATCACCAAGCCTGACTTCGCATTTCCTAAGCAGGTCGAAGCAGCGGCGCTGGCAGTACTTGACAGCGGTAAGGCCACCGGTGATGAAACGATTGCATCACTCATCAATTATTCAGTCGCCGTAACCTCAACCGACACCGACAGCACCTCGGCAGTCATAGGCATGGCAGAAAAGGTGATTGCCGGCACCGATGATGCCGCCACCAAGGCGATGGGCCGTATCCTGCTTGCCGACCTGTATGCCTCGATATACAGTGACTCACGTTACAAGTATGACCGACGCGAACTTACCGCAGAGCCGTCAGATGACTACCGTGAATGGAGCGGCAAGCAGTTCCGCAACCGCATCATGACACTTGTCGACTCGGCACTGTCAGCCTCAGCAGCCCTAAAGACCGTTCCTTTGGACAAATGGCCCGTATCAGTGAAAGCCGATCGGCATACACTTGAATTCTACCCGACTCTATATGATTTTGTCGCCAACAAAGCCATTGCATTAACGAAGAGCATATCGTACATATCCGATAGCTTTCCCAATGGCTGGTTCTGTAATGCCGACGATTTTACACATCTCGATTTCCGATATGTGTCATCCGAGGCACGGCTAATACTCGATTTATACCGTGACCTGCTGGAATTTCATGCCGGTGATGCCGCTCCGTTTATTATAACCGACATCGATCGGCTGGAATTCGTCGGCCAACGGATATCTTCGGAAAATCCGGAGGAAACCGAACACGAACGGTATCTGCAATTTTACAATCTTTACAAGCAGTTCAGCAGTGTGCAGTACAGCACCGAAGCTTTACTTGCAATAGGCATTACTTCCCCGGAAAATGCCGATGCCGCTGAATATTATGCGGCAGCTACCGGGTGCCTCTCGGCTCATGGCTCATATTTCCGCGCCAATAATCTCCGCAATATAGTCAACCTGCTTAAAGAGCCATCCCTGCAGGTGGCCTACAACCGTTATGTGGTACCGGGTAAGCCGCTAAAACTCACTGTAACCAACAACAACTGCCAGCGCTACGAACTGCACGTATACCGTATACCCGAAACAGAAAGTTCTGCCAAAATAAGTACGGCATATCCAAAGCCTGTGACAAAAATAGCACGTATATGCCATGACAAAGTGCCATATTCCAACAAAACAGTCGATTCTGTCGTCATAAACGCTCCGGGCACTTATATCGTGGTACCGGTGATCAATGGCCGCACTGACCGTTCCCGCTACTATGACATAGTACGAGCCACTGAACTTGCAGTCACCACACAGGCCAACGATACTTCAACTTTCGCATTGATATTCAACCCTCTCACCGGAGAACCACGCAAGTCTGACGCCACTATACATCTTACATTTAAAAACAAACAGACCGGCACGCTTCAGGTGTCACCGGAAGGTATGACGCTCCTGCCGTCGGATGTCAGCAGTCTGTATGTCACCTCCGGCAATGACCGTTCATACACTACACGGAATATATGCCGGCTTTCGGCCCAGGACCCAAAAGTACACTACGCAGCCCAGATATTTACTGACCGCGCCATCTATCATCACGGTGATACGGTGCAGTGGAGCGCGGTAGTGCAGAGCTATGCCATAGATCAACCGAACGCACCGGCTCCTAACAAGAAACTGACAGTGATGCTTTACGATGCCAACTTTCAACCGATTGATACCGTCGAGACCATAACCGACGACTGGGGACGCTGTTCGGGCGCGTTCAACCTGCCTACGGAGGGGCTTACCGGCGAATTTTCAATACGACTGACCGACAGCCCCACTTCACCTTATCTTGCCACCTCAAAAAGCTTCATGGTAAGTGACTATAAACTGCCTACCTACCTGCTTGAGATAAATTCCGTAAAAACAGACCTTCCTGCCTCAGGGGCAGTAACAGTGGAAGGGCGCGCTATAACCTATTCCGGATTCCCGCTTGCCGGGTGCAATGTAAATGTAACCCTGTCAGGCGTAGGACGCATTTGGTGGCGCAGCGAAAAACGTGCCTACTATTCTACGGCTGTCACCACCGGTGATGACGGCAGATTTACAATCACGTTGCCGGCTGCCCTGCTTGCCACGTCGCCCATAAGCGGCAACATGTACGAAATACAGCTTACCTCAACCTCGACTACCGGCGAAAATCAGTCGGCTTCCAAAATATTCACGACCGGCAAGCCGTATAACATCCATGCCGATATTCCTCATAATATAGATGTAAGTCAGCCGGTAAAGCTTCGGGTAAGCCTTACCGACATGAATGGAGACAAAGCTGAACAGCCTGTACGATACGAAGTGATCCAAAACGACACCATTATACGCTCGGGCATCATATCGGCCGAAGGATTGATAAATCTAAGCCGCGTACCGTCAGGCACATACACCATTACATGCCAGACTGCCGATCCCGACCTTTCATATAAGGCAGTGTTCAATGATATCAATCTTTACCGTCCTGATGATAAACTCCCTCCGGTCACCGACACTCCGTTGTGGATTCCTAAAGGTTCCGTATCCATCAAGCCGGGAGAACAGGCAAAAATACTATACGGTGTAAGCGATACCACATGGATACTTTACACATTGTCCTCCCCTACCCGAATTATCGAGCAGAAATGGATTAATGTCGGGGCCGGAATACATACACTTGAATGTGAAGTGCCTGAGGATATACAATCAGCCACTGTATTCATGAGTGCCATGCGCGACTACAAATGGGAGTGCAGGGCATTATCGGTAACACGTGAAAATCCTCTCAGCGATATCAAGATCAATATCGAGAGCTTCAGAGATAAAGTCATTCCCGGAGACAAAGAGACATGGAAATTTAAGATCACCGACGGTACAGGCAACGGTGTACAGTCAGCTGTAATCCTGGACATGTACAACAAAGCCCTGGAAAGCCTTGTACCGCATCATCTTAGCATCTTCCGGCCGGACAATCACGGTATCAGGTACCGCATATTGTATGTCAGCGGCTACGGCACTTCCAATGTATATTACAGCCTTGGCAACAAGTGGCTGAAAGAAGCGGTATTACAGGCTCCGAAGTTAAATACCTGGGGATATCCTCTCTACAACGGCATGCGCATTACGGAACGGAAAATGTTTATGTCGGCCGCAGGCGCACGCAGTGTCAATGCGGCTGCCGACATGGCCACGGCATCGTTATCGGAATCGGCAGTAATGAAAGCGGATTTTGCCGCTGAAACTGCGGAAGAGGAAGCCGCTGATGCCGACAGCGGCAACGGAACCGTAAGTGGCGAGACTCTTACTGACGACGGTTTCACATACCGCGACGGAGAAGTGCCTCTCGCCTTCTTCCGGCCTATGCTGACTACCGATGCCGACGGCAACCTTGAATTCAGCTTTACCGTTCCCGATGCCAATACAACCTGGATATTGCAGGGCGCATCATATACCAAGGCCATGTGGCCGGCGTCCATATCTAAAGAGGTCATCGCCGCCAAACCGGTAATGGTACAGCCTAATCTGCCACGCTATCTCAACACAGGCGACCGTGCCGAGCTCGCGGCATCGGTCATGAATGCCACTGATTCCTCGATTATCGCCCTTACGACGGTTGAGATATTCTCGCCGGTTGACCTCCGGATAATCAGCAAACATTCCTACACCGACACCATCGCTGCAGGACAGGCCGCCGTAGTTACTGCCACGGTTGACGTTCCGGATGGTATCGATATGATCGGCTACCGCATACGAAGCAGCGCAGGCCGCCACACCGATGGCGAACAGAGTATAATCCCCGTCATGCCGGCTACGGAGCGTGTTATCGAGACACTTCCGTTCTATATCAATGCCGGAACACAAGATTTCTCGCTCAAGCTGCCCGATATAAAAAAGGACGCGACGGTAACACTGCAATACTGCAATAACCCCGTATGGTATGTAGCCACTGCATTGCCGGGGCTGCGCGAAAGCAAGCTTAAAGATGCGCTGTCAGCATCGTCATCGATATTCTCGGCAGCTGTTGCAGAGGGTATCCTGCGCGATAATCCTGCAATTGCCGAGGCATTGCGCCATTGGACTGCCACATCGCAGACCGACTCGGTGCTTACCTCAATGCTCGAACGTAATCCCGACCTGAAGACCATGTTGCTCACCTCGACTCCGTGGGTAAGCGATGCACTTAGCCAGACAGAACGGATGTCACGCCTTGCACTGCTGTTTGACAGCGCGATGATAAGTGACACATACTCGAAAGCTACAGTCAGCCTCACGTCGATGGAATGTACCGGCGGCGGATGGGCGTGGGCACCGTGTATAAAGGAGCCTTCGAGATGGACTACCATAAATATACTTGCCATGCTCGGACAGCTTGACCGCATGGGCTACCTGCCCGATAACAAAGAATTGCGCACGATGGCCTCACGCGCCGTGACCTGGCTTGATCGCAAAGCCGCCGAGAGGATCGAGCGTGATGCAAAGGCTACCGACGTCGATTATCTCCTTGTCCGGGATCTTTACAGTGACATAGCCGTGCCTCAGGCAGCTCAGCGCCTTGCGACAAATACCGTAAACATGCTGCGCAACGACTGGAAAAAGCTCCAGCTGCCCATGAAGGCTGTCGCAGCCATCGTTCTTGACCGACATGGTGACAAGGTCACTCCGGGCATTATCTTAAGCTCGCTGAAAGAATTTGCAACCGTGACGCCGGAAAAGGGAATGTGGTGGCCCTCTCTTGATGATCTTACCGTATGGTCACAGGGCAAGATCTCCGCTACCTCGATCATTCTTCAGGCTTTCAACACCGTCGATCCGAAGTCATCGGATATAGATCTTATCCGCCAGTGGCTCATCCTTCAGAAGGAAGCTAAGGACTGGGGCAGCTCAATCGCAACTACCGAAGCGATTTACTCTATCCTCAGTTCAGGAAGCAACTGGAACGGAGAAGCAGAAATGCCGGAACTCAAAATAGGTCGCCGCAAGATAAATGTTACTCCCGATGACAAGCTGCTCGGAAGCTTCCGCAGTGATATTTCGAAACTGAATCCTTCAGGAAGTAGCCTTACGGTAAAAAATCACGGCAGCGTACCGTCGTGGGGAGCCGTATACATTCAATATTCGTCGGAACTTGGCGATATCAAGGCCTCGGGTTGTGACGACATCACTATCGAAAAGGCTCTTTACAAACGGATAAACAGTGCCGACGGGGTAAAATGGGTGGCTGCCGACACTCTTACCGTAGGGGATGTTGTTCAGGTAAATCTTACCGTAACCACCCGCCGCGACATGGATTATGTGGCCATCACCGACAACCGTGGAGCATGTTTTGAACCGGTTGAACAGCTTCCGGCTCCCATAGTAGCCGAAGGAATACGGTTCTATCGTGAAAACCGTGATGAGTGCACCAACATGTTTATCACTCATCTGCCCAAGGGTGTCTACCGACTGAGCTACGAACTCAATGTCAACAATGCCGGTACATACAGTGCCGGCACGGCATCGATACAGAGCCAGTACGCCCCCGCACTCTCGGCTCACTCCGCCGGCGCAATAATTACAGTAAGTGACTGAGGTGGATTAAGCGTATTTTAGATTTATGGAATTCAATATAGTTAAATAAAGTTAACGTAATTAACATTGTATTCTTATTATTTGGATAGACAAAATAGCATGATTAACTTTGTATCAGTTTTTCATGGTATTAGATTTAAGGTAAAAAGATTATTCGTC
>CAZIPQ010000068.1:2557-12866 GCA_964541165.1 uncultured Muribaculum sp. | reverse complement strand
TGTTCCATGCATTCAGGTTACCCGACAGGTCAAACGACCAACGCGGAGCAAGCTGAAACTCCGCTCCAAGGTTTACGGTTGCTGTGGCGTCATAAAGAATGTTAGTCTTTAAAGCCACATCACTTGCATGAAGCTTTACAGGCGTAAACAATCCCATAGCTATCATAATGACAAGCGGGATCAGTTTGTCGCAAAGTTTTCTGTTCATCTGAACGTGCTGTTACTATATATAAAACTCTAAAAAATGTACCTACACCTTTGACAGACATATAGTGCAAACTGTGTATCTGACATAGTTATAAGCTTCGCTTATCAATTAAGTCACCTAACATATTATATATGTGTGTGGCTGTGTGTTGTTTGAAAAAGTATGCAAATATATAATACAGGAGTTGTCAGCTCCAAATTAAATACAGACAAAATAAATCATTTTAATATTATTTAACCAAAACAACCTTAATACCCCAGATATTATACCCGGCGCCGACTTATTTTACCGGCATCTTGGCAATGCGGTTGGCGTGGCGTCCCCCGTCAAAGGGAGTGTTCAGAAACATATCGACAATCTCCAGCGCCAAGGTGGGCTCGATGAAGCGCGCCGGCAACACCAGAAAGTTGGCGTCGTTGTGAGCGCGGGCCAGACGTGCCAGCTCGGGATTCCAGCACAGCGCAGCGCGTATGCCCTGATGCTTGTTGAGCGTCATGCCTATGCCGTTGCCGCTGCCGCAGATGGCGATACCGGGATAGTCGCGGCCCTCCTCGACAGCCAGAGCTGCCGGATGTGCGAAGTCGGCATAATCACAACTCTCGGCCGAATGAGTGCCGAAGTCCTCGCAGGCGATGTCGTTGGCCTGAAGATAACCCTCTACGATGCCTTTCAGCTCATAACCAGCGTGATCGCTGCACAAAGCAATAGTTTTCATATTATTCAGTTTATAATGGTTTAGGAATTAAGACTCTGCATATCGACCAGACGGCGATAGTGGCCGTTGAGGTCATAGAGCTCGTCGTGGGTGCCCTGCTCCACGATGCGCCCCTCGTGCATCACGCAGATGATGTCGGCGCCGCGCACTGTCGACAGCCTGTGGGCTATCACGATCGTAGTGCGGTCGCGCATCAGGCGGTCAAGGGCCGACTGCACGAGCTGCTCGTTTTCACTGTCGAGGGCCGAGGTGGCCTCGTCGAGGATAAGCACCGGAGGATTTTTGAGGATGGCGCGCGCTATGGAGAGCCGCTGGCGCTGACCGCCCGAAAGACGGCAGCCGCGATCGCCGATATTTGTCTCATAGCCATGTTCCGACGCCATGATAAACTCATGGGCATTGGCTATCTTGGCCGCCTCGACAACCTGATCCATCGTCGCGTTTTCAACTCCAAAGGTTATGTTGTTGTAGAACGAGTCGTTGAAAAGTATCGCCTCCTGATTGACATTGCCCATGAACGACCTCAGGTCGCGCACGTTCAGGTCTTTGACATTAACTCCGTCAACCTGGATCTCACCGCTGTCAACATCATAGAATCGCGGCAGCAGGTCGGCCAGCGTTGACTTGCCCGATCCGCTCTGGCCCACGATAGCCACTGTAGCCCCGGCCGGCACATGCAAGTCGACATCGCAAAGCACCGGGGTCGAGCCGTCATAGGAGAAGTTGACCCCGCGGTAGTCGATATCACCCTTAAGAGCCTGGAGTTTACGCGGATGTTCGGGATTCTTGATGGGATTTTCGGCATTGAGTATCCTGTCGATACGCTCCATTGACGCAAGGCCCTTCTGGATCGAATAGACCGCCTTCGAGAGGTCCTTGGCCGGATTGATGATCGAATAGAACACCACAAGATAGTAGATGAACGACGGCGCCGTGATCGACGACGTGCCGCTTATGATCAGCGAACCGCCGAACCACAGCACGATAGCTATGGTGAAAGTGCCGAGAAACTCGCTCATCGGGTGAGCCAGCGACTGACGGCGCGCTATGCGGTTGCTGATATGGTAGAATGTCTCGTTTTCACGATAAAAGCGGCGGCGCACCTTGGGCTCGGCATTGAACGCCTTGATGATGCGCAGTCCGCCGAGCGTCTCCTCGATGTTTGACATGATGACACCCCACTGATTCTGACCTTCGAGCGAACGGCGCTTCAGGCGTTTGCCCACACGCCCCATCACGAAGCCGGCAAGCGGCAGCAGCACGAGCACAAACAGAGTCAGCTGCCAGGAAATCAATATCATCATCACCAGACACACGATGATCATGATGGGGTTTTTGAAGAACATGTCGAGTGATGACATGATCGAATTTTCGATCTCGGCCACATCGCCTGTCATACGCGCCATCACGTCACCCTTGTGGGCCTCTGTAAAGAAGCCCATCGGCAGGTTCAGTATCTTGTCATACATGTAGTTGCGTATGTCACGAACGATGCCTGAGCGCAGCGGTATTATGAAGTAGGAGCTCAGATATACCGTTCCGGTCTTGAAAGCTGTCATCACCACGAGCATCACCGCCAGACCGGCAAGCGCCCCGCTCGGGCCCCAGTCCTCGATCATCAGCTGCGTGTAGTAATAGAAGTCGTTGATCACCACATCCTTGATATTGGCGCTGCCGAGCGGCATGTATTCGTAATGCCCCTCGCGTATTCCGAAAAGCATCTCCAAGATCGGGATAATGAGCGCAAACGAAAACAGCGTCAGAAACGCCGACAATATATTGAACAGGATGTTAAGGGCAAGATACTTCTTGTAGGGAGGTACGAAGCGCTTAAGAATGTGAAAAAATTCGCTCATGATGGTTTATTTCGTGGCGCAAAATTAATAAAAATCAGATGAATGAGCGCGCGTGTCACAAGGAAAATACACCATGACCTTGAAATAACGAGTATATTAAGCAGATATTTCGTAAATTTGTCAGGCATGAAACGCAAATGGCTTAAAATAGCGCGTGTGGTGGTGAGCGTAACGGTATTTGCAGCCGCCACGGTGCTGTGGCTTGGCATTGGCTCACTCAGCGTCGGTCTCGGATGGGTCACCAAACTGCAGGTACTCCCTATGGCCTTGACCGTATCGGTCAGCATGGTAGCCTTCTGGCTGCTTGTGGCCTGGCTGTTTGGCCGCGTCTATTGCTCTTCGGTATGTCCGCTCGGCACGTGGCTCGACATCGTGGCCAGGATAGGACGCTCGACCCGCCGTGGCTGGAAGGCCGAATACCACTACAGCACACCCTACAACCGCTGGCGCTACGGCTGGCTGATGGCGGTCGTGGCATGCTTTCTATGCAACCTTGCCATCATTCCGGCACTCGTAGAGCCCTATAGTCTTTACAGCCAGTGGATAGTGAGGCTCCTGCGCCCGCTTGCCGCACCGCTCGGCATAGGCGTCAACAGCACGTCGCTGTCGGTATCGGCCATCGTCCTGGCCGCTGTCACATTCATCGCGGTCAGCATTACGGCATGGCGTTCAGGACGCCTTTACTGCAACACAGTGTGCCCGATAGGAACTGTGCTCGGCCTGTGCAGCCGCCAGTCGATATGGCGTATCGACATCGACACCGACCTCTGCACCAACTGCCGCGCCTGTGAGCATGTATGCAAGGCCCAGTGCATTGACCTCACCGATCATGTTGTCGACGGCTCACGGTGTGTCAACTGTTTTGACTGCATCGCGGTGTGCCGCGACAATGCCATTTTTTACCGCCCGACCCGCAAGCAGCTTTCGCTGCCCATGATGCAGCGTGTCGATACACCGCGTATCGCCACCGCCGACACGGCCTCGGGCCCATGCGATACGATAAATAAATCTGTTGACGATGAAACAATATCTTGACCTGCTGCGCCATGTGCGCGACAACGGCGTTGACAAAGGTGACCGCACTGGCACCGGCACGCGCAGCATATTCGGCGCTCAGATGCGCTTTAATCTTGATGACGGCTTCCCGCTTCTCACCACCAAGAAGCTCCACCTGAAGTCGATCATCTACGAGTTGCTGTGGTTTCTAAAAGGCGACACCAACGTGCACTACCTTCAAGACCACGGAGTAAGAATCTGGAACGAATGGGCCGATCCCGACGGCTCGGTGGGCCACATATACGGCTACCAGTGGCGGTCATGGCCCGACTATGACGGCGGTCACATCGACCAGATAAAAGAGGTGATCGACCAGATAAAAAACAACCCTGACTCACGCCGCATCATAGTCAGCGCATGGAATGTGGCCGACCTCAAGGCAATGAACCTGCCGCCATGTCACGCATTTTTCCAGTTTTATGTCGCCGACGGACGCCTAAGCCTCCAGCTCTACCAGCGAAGCGCCGACATGTTTCTGGGCGTACCGTTCAATATCGCCTCCTATGCGCTTCTGCTCATGATGGTGGCCCAGGTCACCGGACTTAAGCCGGGCGACTTCATCCACACTCTCGGCGACACGCATATCTACAATGACCATTTCGAGCAGGTTGACCTGCAGCTGTCGCGCGAACCGCGCCCGCTGCCGCGCATGGTGTTGAATCCCGACGTAAAATCAATATTTGACTTCAAATACGAGGATTTTACCCTTGAGGACTACGATCCCCTGCCCCACATCAAAGCCAAGGTATCAGTATGACGCCCATCGTATCAATCATAGTGGCAGCTACTCCCTGCGGGGCCATCGGCCGTGGCGGGGACATGCTGTATCACATTAGCGCCGATCTGAAGCGCTTCAAGTCCATCACTCTCGGAAAGCCCGTCATCATGGGGCGCAAAACGTTTGACTCACTGCCGTCAGGAGCGCTGCCAGGACGACGCAACATAGTCATCACCCGCAATGCCGGATGGAGCGCTCCCGGAGCCGAAAGGGCGGCATCGCTCGACGAAGCGCTGAAGCTATGCGCCGATGTGCCCGAAGTAATGATTATCGGAGGAGCCACCATATATGGGGCCGCACTGCCCATAGCCTCGCGCATCTACCTGACCCTCATAGATGCCAATCCTACCGATGCCGACACGTTCATCACTCCTCTACAGCAACTTGACGGATGGACTGTCGCTGAAGAGAGTGAGCCAGCGGTTGACCCGCGCAGCGGAGTCTCCTACTGCTTCATCGACCTCGCAAAAGCACAATAAACAACAAACGGCCGGAGCATTTCCGACCGTTTGCTGTTTATATTGGGTTGACTGTATCACTCGATATAGCCGAACGAACGCAACTTGTTCTCACGGTTACGCCAGTCCTTCTCGACCTTTACAAAGAGTTCGAGATAAACGTGCTTGTCAAAGAACTTCTCGATATCCTTACGTGCCTCGGTTCCGATCTTTTTCAGCATCGAGCCGCCCTTACCGATGATTATGCCCTTCTGGGAGTCGCGCTCCACGTAGATGACAGTCATTATATGGATTCCGTCATCCTTCTCGTCAAATTTCTCCACAACGACCTCTACTGAATAAGGAACCTCCTTGTCAAGATTGAGCAACAGCTTCTCACGTATTATCTCGGTGACGAAAAAGCGGGCCGGCTTATCGGTCAGCGCGTCCTTACCGAAATATGGAGGTGCTACCGGCAACAGTTCGACTATACGGTTCTTAAGGGCATCGATATTAAAGCCAAGCTTTGCCGATATCGGGAACACCTCGGCATTGGGGAGAAGGCCGTTCCAGCGCTTCACTATCTCCTCAAGCTCTTCATTGCCCTTCAGCAGGTCAACCTTGTTGATCACCAGCAGCACAGGTACTTTCTCCTTGGCTACTTTCTCCAGAAAGTCGGCGTTTTTAGTCGGATCCTCCACAACATCGGTCACATACAACAACACATCGGCGTCGGTCAGCGCTCCTTCCGAAAATTCGCGCATGGCCTCCTGCATCTTGTAGTTAGGCTTAAGCACACCGGGAGTATCCGAGAATACTATCTGATAGTCAGGCGTATTTACAATGCCGGTTATACGGTGGCGCGTGGTCTGCGCCTTTGAAGTTATTATACTAAGGCGTTCGCCCACAAGGTCATTCATCAATGTCGATTTGCCCACATTCGGGTTACCCACGATGTTGACAAATCCTGATCTATGATTTTCGTTCATATCTTGATTTTTTTGGTTATTCGTTCTTTTATAAGTATAACAATTTATTTGCCCTAATTTATCACGGACTATATAAAATTACTACGGGCGAGTCTCCCGACCCACCCGTAGTAATTAACCTTAAATCTAATACCATGAAAAAACACAGTGCAAATATAGTAATTATACCTTTAGAACATTGACCGCGGCAAATAGTTTACGCGCTTGACCACTTTAACAGATTTTAACTTTAAGTTTCACCTTTTCTCCTTAACTTAGCATCAGAAAACCTAAACCATCAATAACATGCGAATTAAAATTCTGGTTGTCGACGACGAAGAGTCGATGTGCGACATCCTGCAATACAATCTTGAACTTGACGGCTACGAGGTCGATTATGCTCTTTCAGCCGAGGAAGCGCTGGAAATGGATCTTCCGGCTTATTCCCTTTTTATACTTGACATTATGATGGACCAGCTTAGCGGATTTGATCTCGCCAAGCGCCTTAAAAACAATCCCGCCACAGAGAACACACCTATCATATTCTGTTCTGCCCTCACCGGTGAAGAAGACACCGTAATGGGCCTGAATATGGGTGGAGATGACTATATTACCAAGCCCTTCGTGATAAATGAGGTGCTTGCCCGCGTACGTGCCGTGCTCCGCCGCAGCCACGTGTCGCAGCAGTATGCCTACAACATATCGAAAGGCCAGCAGGAACCCGATATCAACTTCAAGACGCTGCGTATCAACCGCAACGAAAAGACCTGTTACCTCAATGGTGAGCCTATAAGCCTCACCAAGACCGAGTTTGATATCCTCCTGTTCTTCCTCACCCATCGCGGACGCATCTACTCACGCGAGGAGATCATAAAAGCCGTGTGGCCCGATGATGTGGTGGTGACCAACCGCACTATTGACACCAACATAGCGCGTCTGCGCAAAAAGATTGAACCCTACGGAAGCAATATCGTAACACGCTTAGGATTTGGCTATGGGTTTAAGGAAACCAATTAGTTACCAATGGCGGCTATTTCTGCCGCTTGTCGCTTTGCTGTGGGCCATCATCATAATAATGGCCACGGTGCAGTATCAGCGTGAGAAGCGCGCCTTGATCACTCAGCTCAACGACGAGCTGAGCCTTATCAACTCGCGCATCATCAACGCTTACGACAATGACATCGATCTTGATCCGTTCATGATGTTTCTCGGTGAATACTACCGCGATTCTGAATTGAACGGCATACGTGTGTCAGTCTACAACGATGAAGGCAAGCTCCTGTACAACATCGGCGAGCCTATCAACGACACCTTCCAGGATCACGTGTCACCGGAGATATTGGAGGCCAACCAGACAGGCTCAGGAACCGCCCTTCGCAAGAGCGACACCATCGAGAACAACCCCTACTATTACTTCGGCGCAAATACCAGCTCTGACGGCAAGATATACGTACACACGGCAATGCCCTACACCCTGGCGCTGTCACGCAGCCTTGCGGTAGATGGCGGCATGTGGATCATGATAGTCATAATGGCTCTCGCCGCCACTATAATAGCCTATATGTCGACGCGATATATAGGCCAGAATATCCGTATACTCCGCGACTTTGCCAACCGCACTGCCGCCGGTGACTACAATGTCGACGACATGCCGGAGTTCCCGCATGACGAGCTGGGAGATATCTCGCGCCAGATTGTAGTCCTGTACAGCGATGCTGTCGAAGCCAACGAGCGCTCAGAACGTGAGCACCGCATAGCCCTCAAGGCTTCCGAGGAGAAGATGCGCGTCACCAAGCAGCTCACCGACAACATCAATCATGAGCTGAAGACCCCTGTCGGCGTCATCAAGGGATATCTCGACACTATTGCCGAACACCCGGAAATGGACGAGGCAGGACGCATGCGCTTCATCCAGAAGGCCCGCGCCCACGTCGACCGCCTCGTATCCATGCTTGCCGACCTGTCATCCATCACACGTCTTGAAAGCGGTGGCGGCAGCGTGATGCGCGAGTGTGTCGACTTCCATGAACTCGTATCCAATCTTGCCTCCGAGATAGACACGGCCAATCTTGCAGGCAGTCTGCAATTCAAATATGATATCCCTGAGAAATGTGACGTTATCGGCAATTACGGCCTGCTGTACGGCATGCTTGCCAATCTGGTCCGCAACGCATCGTTTCACAGCAAAGGCACCGAATGTGGCATAAAACTCGTCGGCTCATCACAGCGCGACTACCGCTTCGCATTCTACGACAACGGCACCGGTGTTGGCGAGGAGCATCTGCCCCATCTGTTTGACCGCTTCTACCGTATCGACAAAGGCCGTTCGCGCAAAATGGGCGGTACCGGTCTCGGTCTGCCGATCGTCAAAAACACCGTCACAGTAATGGGTGGCACCATCATGGTACACAATCGACCCGAGGGTGGACTTGAATTTGTATTCACTTTATTACGATGGGGCAGTAATTTATCATAAATGGCACCCATTTGTAATCGTTTTGTATTAATTATTTTCTAACTTTGTGTCATCGTAAGTCAAGCACGAGATCGCTGACTTATTAGAAAGAAATAGAATCATTACCACTTGAAAAAGCATTATTTGCAAAGATAAGTAATTTTACAGGTGGATTGACGAAGACCTTACATGATGCGAGGTGCCGGGACCCCGGCGATACAGAACGATCGAGACGATTACTTCTACCAGTCAATCCTATTATCAATATTTAAGTTCGCCCAACCGGCGAACTTTTTTTTATATCATAAGGCCAATATGTGAGTTGCGCTCCTACAGAGCGCGATTTGCCCAATTAGCCCTATTGGCCTTATTAGACTTATTAGTCCCATTAGGCTTATTAGTCCTATTAGCCCTATTAGCCTAATTTTCCACTAAGCCATCTTTTTTATATCTTTGTGATATAATCTTATAGGACTCATGTGCAAAAAAGCTTTTATCACTCTTTGGCTGCTGTGTGTGGCTTTTCTGTGTGGGGTGGCAGCAGAAACAGCCCCGGTAAAAATAGCCTGTATCGGCAATAGTATCACCTTCGGCTCCGGAATAAAAAATCGTTTTCAGGACAGTTATCCCGGAATATTGTCGCAATGGCTCGGCAAAGGCTACGACGTACGCAACTTCGGACTCAGCGGCCGGGTGCTGCTCAATAAAGGCGACAATCCCTACATGCACGAAAAGACATTCAAGGATGTGCTCAAATTTGAGCCCGATATAGTCACCATAAAACTCGGCACCAATGACAGCAAGGCCCAAAACTGGCAGTATTCACGCGACTTCAGGCACGATCTGGAGGAGATGCTCGACATCCTCGGCAACCTCCCGTCACACCCGCGCATATACCTCTGCCTGCCGGTTCCTGCGGTAAGCTCCCGCTTCGGCATCCGTGACAGCGTGATTGTCAACGGCATCATCCCTATCGTGCGCAAGGTAGCCGCCGCACGGCATATCCCGGTCATCGACCTGCATGAAGCCATGCGCCCCTACCCGGAATACTATACCGACGGCATCCATCCTGATGAGCGCGGCGCCGCAGTCATAGCCGGGGCCATATATCATGCCCTGACCGGTAAAAATGCTCCGGGATACGCTCCTCAGGCCTTCCCCGGCAAGAAAACCGAATGGAAAGGTCATGATCGGTATGACTTTATCGTCAATGGCCGCCAGGCTACCGTAGTGGCCCCTCAGAAAGCGGCCGAAGAAAAGCCGTGGATATGGCGTCCTGCCTTTTTCGGCGCATTCGCATCAGTGGACTCTGCGCTGCTCGACAAAGGATTTCACGTGGTTTATTATGACCTCACACATCTCTACGGTAGTCCGCGTTCGGTAAAGCTCGGCAGCGAATTCTACGATATAATGTGCCGCAACTACGGACTGTCGCCCAAGGTGACGCTCGAAGGCTTTAGCCGTGGCGGCCTGTTCGCGTTCAACTGGGCCTCAAGCAATCCCGATAAAGTGGCCTGTATCTACGTTGACGCTCCGGTGTGTAACATATTCAGCTGGCCGGGACACAACAACGTGGAGCTATGGAACGATATGCTCACCGAATGGGGCATCAGCGAGGAGGACACAGATACATTTGACGGCAATCCCGTCGACAATCTCGTCCCGATAGCAAAAGCCGGCATACCGATTATAGCCGTATGCGGCGACAGCGACCGTACCGTGCCCTATGAGGACAACATGAAGATCGTGGCCGCACGCTACCGGTCGCTCGGCGCACCGGTAGAGATAATCCTCAAGCCAGGCGTGGATCATCATCCCCACAGCCTCGCTGATCCC
>CAZIPQ010000068.1:0-2457 GCA_964541165.1 uncultured Muribaculum sp. | reverse complement strand
CTAACTTTGCGGTAACTCATAAGAGGCCAAACTACTGACCACATGTATCAGCACAATGACCATCAGCACATTTCCATTATCACTTCTCCAACCGATCTTAGCCTGCTGCCCTGACAGGCTAAGCCAGCTTCCGCTCACAAAAGCGACTGAAATGGCATTTGCTTTGCCACCCCCAACGCTTGCAACTCAGGAAGCCGTGTACAAATTCCTTACTTGCATCCTGTTTATCGTCACACTTCTCCTCTCGACAGCACTGTTTTTATTAATGCGCAAAAACAAGTCCCGGCTGTTGAAACCGCAGGACACAATTGACGACAATCCTGCCCGAAATGTCCGGTATATCCGGGCTCAGCTGAGAGACGAATTTCTATCGGCACTCGATAAAAACCGGTCGTATGACATTTCTCCGGTCATATTGGAATCGGAAGCCTACGATAAAATACTGCAATCCATTAGAAAAGACCGTATCATTCCGGAGAAAAGCCCTATTTGGGAAGAACTCGAAAGTGTCGTCATACAAACTTCCCCCGACTTCAAGTACAAGCTGCATATTCTCACCGGCGGACGATTGAAGCCGTCAGACTTTCATCTGGCCATGCTGATCAAGTGTGGAATCTCGCCTTCCAATATCGCCATATTAGTGGGAAGGGCCAAAGCGACCATTGCCTACCGTCGTGAAGCCCTCGGACTGAAGATATTTGATCAAAAATTGAGCATCGACGCAATCGACCACATGATACGCTTATTATAAGCACGTTACACCGATTATCCAGCGTTCAGGTTTTGTTCGGACTGACATTTCCAAACAAAATCTGAACGCCTTTTTTATGCCCTTATCATCACGCCACCTAATTTCGCAAGACCAATCTATAAAAACATATATATTCTATCAAATGAAAAAATCCATCTTTACTGACCAGGGATTAAGTCTTTTCTCGCTCTTTAGCGAGGATAGCCCTTTTAACAAATCCGGAGTAATGAAACGCGTATTTTTAATCGTCGTCGTGATTTTCACGCTCATTTCCGCCATTCCGGGCAATGCACGCAACCGCTGGAATATATATGGCGGTGGAAACATGTCACATATATATGGAGCCAAATCTTCAAGCGGAGATCCATTGTACCGCTGGGGCGCCGGTGCATTTATAGGAATCGGCTATGAGATCAGGTTCACCTCACGGTTTAGCCTGACTCCGGCACTGGAACTGTCATATATCGACAATGGTTCAGCCCAACAAAATCACAATTCCACGCTTTCAAGCAACTATATCCCGTGGATGAATTCCTATATCCTGAGCATGCCGGTGATCGCAAGCACCCGCATTCCGATATCCGAGAATATAAGATTTCGCATCGGAGGCGGCTTTTACATCCAGGAAGCACTCTCCGGCAACCATTACGCAGGGCAAAACGATAAAAAAGAAGCCCTTTCGGGAAATGCATCACCCCGCTTCAATATGGGCCCCATCGGGGAGGCTGCCATTGAAACAGGTCGGCATATATCTTACATATTGAGGGCGCAATATCCACTTACAATACAAAATGATGCGTGGATAACAAAGACACTCACCCTGTCAGCCGGCATCAGGTATACATTTTAAGGATCCGTACTTTTACTTTATCAAATGAAAACGAAACATCGCCTTTTAATCATCGCATTAATCTTCACAGCCATTTCCGCGATTCCCGGCAGCGCACGCAACCGGTGGAACATATATGGCGGAATAAACCTATCTCACGTTATTGACGGGTATTTTCCGGGATTAAATCCATCCTACCGCTGGGGAGCGGGTGCATTTATCGGCACCGGCTATGAGATCAGGTTTAACTCACAGTTCAGCGTGACCCCGGCACTGGAACTGTCATATATCGACAATGGCGCAATCGCCGTGTACGAAGGCATCAACTACACTCACATCCAAAACCGCTGGATGAGCACTTACAACCTCACTATCCCCGTTATAGCAAGCTGCCGCCTCCCGATATCGAAAAAATTAGGTATCCGCGTCGGTGCCGGCCCATATATTCAGGAAGCCCTTTACGGCAAGCACTACAACGAACATAAGGATAATACGAAAGAAAGTCTTTCAGGCAACGTATTGGACAGATTTAATGTCGGAATTGCCGGAGAAGCCGCCTTAGAAAGGCGCAAACACGTGTCTTACATCTTCAGAGCGCAATATCCCTTTGCAATAGATGGCGCAGCCTGGACAAGAAACACCCCCACCCTCTCCTTCGGCATCAAATACTCATTTTAGGGCCTATTAGGGCAACATACCTAATAGGGCTAATTGCCCTAATAGGTATGTTGTTAGAAAGTCGCGGTCTTGATAATGACGCCCGGTATGTTGCGCTCCGCCGGAGCGCAAATTTTGGTGGTTGGACATCATTCCTGGGGTTACGCCCCGCTAACGCGGAGCTTACCCCAGGCTCTGCATCTTCAGGCGCTCTGCGCCT
>CAZIPQ010000067.1:8774-13457 GCA_964541165.1 uncultured Muribaculum sp. | reverse complement strand
ATACGGACGTACTCACACCCGCGATATCACCCTCATGGGCGGTCTTATGAAGATCATGCCGTTCCTGGCCGTATGTTATGTGATCGCCGGTATGGCATCACTCGGTCTGCCGGGTCTGTCAGGCTTCGTGGCCGAGATGACAATCTTCGTAGGTTCGTTCCAGCACACTGATATGTTCCATCGCGTGTTTACCATCGTTGCATGCTGCTCGATCGTTATTACCGCCGTGTACATTCTGCGTGTTGTCGGCAAGCTGCTGTTCGGTCCGGTTTACGACGAGCATCATCTCTCGCTCACCGATGCCACCTGGTGGGAGCGTCTGTCAGTTATCACACTCATTCTGTGTGTGGCCGGCATAGGCTGTTTCCCCAACTGGATCAACGACATGCTCCACCAATCATTCCTTCCCATCATTGAAGTGCTGACTAAATAAGATATAACAGGACAATGGATTATTCACAGTTTTTGATCATGCATCAAGAGATAGGATTGCTGGTCCTCATCTTATTGATCTTTTTATATGACACTTTTGCCAGCACAACCTCACCCAAGGGTGTGGCTTCGCTTACAATCGCCGGCTTCGCCGTGGTCACCGCCCTCGGTTTCGTACAGCCCTGGATGCTGAAGGTATCATCGGCTTTCGGTGGCATGTATGTGACCTCACCGGTCATGGCTTCGATAAAGAATGTACTCAATATTGGCGTTCTGATCGTGCTTATCCAGTCGGTAAAGTGGGCCGGAAGCGAGGAGATGCGTATACGTCGCGGCGAGTTCTACGAGTTGCTTCTCATCACGCTCTTCGGCATGTACCTGATGATCTCGTCACGTCACTTCCTGCTGTTCATCATCGGTCTTGAGACAGCCTCACTTCCCCTCGCAGCCCTCGTAGCTTTTGAAAAGCGTCATTATGAGAGCCACGAGGCAGCCGCCAAGTATCTGCTTACCGCCGTGTTCTCGTCGGCAGTATTCATGATGGGTATCAGCTTTGTCTATGGCCTTACCGGTACACTCTATTTCGCCGATATCGCCGCTTCGGTTATGGATGGCGGTGCGTTGCTTATCGTTGCCATCGCGTTTGTGATCGCCGGCATGGGCTTCAAGCTTTCGCTTGTTCCGTTCCACTTGTGGACAGCCGATGTATATCAGGGTGCGCCCACAGCGGTTACCTCTTATCTGTCGGTTATCTCTAAGGGTTCTGCAGCATTCGCATTCTTTGTAATACTCGTACAGGTATTCGGACCTTTCTACGGCGAGATCTGGGAGTGGATGCTTTACGCTCTGATCATCCTTACCATCACCGTAGGTAACCTCTTCGCACTGCGTCAGAAAAACATGAAGCGCTTCCTTGCCTTCTCGTCAATCTCTCAGGCCGGTTATATCATGCTTGGTGTTGTTGCCGGAAGTTCGCTCGGCCTCGGTTCTCTGATTTTCTATATCCTTGTTTACATCTTCTCCAATCTGGCAGCATTCGGTGTAATCCAGGCTATTGAAAACCGCACAGGCCGTGTCGACATGGATTCCTACAACAATCTCTATTCCACCAATCCCAAGCTGGCGTTTACGATGATGCTTGCCATGTTCTCACTCGCAGGTATTCCTCCGTTTGCAGGCTTCTTCAGCAAGTTCTTCATCTTCTCGGCAGCCGTGCAGCCCGGTACCGCAGCGCTTTATGTGCTCGTGCTCATCGCGTTGATCAACACTATCATATCACTGTACTACTACCTCCTTGTTGTCAAGGCCATGTTCATCAAGAATCAGGAGCCTTGCGTCATCGAGTCGTTCCGTTCTGCATGCAGCGAGCGCGTAGGCATGACAGTGTGCGTGATTGGTATAATTATCATTGGCCTGGCAAGCTGCATCTACAACTACCTGATCACAGTAACCGGTCTCTTCCCCGAGTATGTGTTCACAATGTTTGCCAACTGATAAATTCTGATATCTCATTGAGGCGGGTATCCTTGTCAACCGGGGATACCCGCCTTTTTTTTACCTATTTTATTGCAATTCAGCCTGTCGCATAAACTTTTGTCTTGCCGGCGCCGTTATAAATATATCAAAGAATAAATAAACGAATAGATTGTCTAACATTTTAAATATTTACTGACATGAACATTGACACTATCGGCTATAATGCCGGATTAGTATGGAACGCGCTTAACGACGCCGAGGCAATGGGCCTCAAGCAGATCAAGAAAGTGACTAAACTGAAAGACAAGGAACTTTATGCCGCTATCGGTTGGCTGGCCCGCGAGGGAAAGCTTCTTATTGCCGAGGGTGAGGATGACAAGGATCTTATCCTGTCGCTCGCTCAGTAATCAGTCTGATCATATACAGAAATAGCGCGGGGGAAGGTCATTGCGACTTTCCCCCGTGTTGTTGTTAACGGTGCAGGCGTTACAGTGTAAGCGATACTATCGATTTTGGCGGCAGTGTCAGTGTGAGGTCACCTGATGTATGCTTGGGCAGTTTGAATGCCTCAGGCTTTACGAGATCGGGCTTCTCGAATGTATTGCAGTCAGTGATGTTGCCTGCAGTCAGTATCCGGGCTGTTGCCGCCGGAGTCAGTGATACTCCGGGCAAGGTTACATTCACCGGCTTGTCAAGATTTACATTGGTGAGCGTTACTGTGACCTTGGAGTCCTTGACCGAAGCTGTGGCGCTTACGGCCGGTATTTTGCGGCCGTCGCGGGCGGTAAGTGTGTCACTCACTATATCAAGAGGCAGGATAGTGGCGTTCTGATGAGGGGCATACATCTTGAACACATGATAGGTCGGGGTAAGTACCATCGCCGAGTCCTGCGTGAGTATCATTGCCTGAAGCACATTGACCATCTGGGCTATGTTGGCCATCTTCACGCGGTCAGTATGACGGTGAAATACGTTGAGGCTAAGGGCTGCCACCATGGCGTCGCGCATGGAATTCTGCTGGTATAGATGTCCGCGCACAGTTCCCGGTTCTTCATCCCACCATGTGCCCCATTCGTCAACCAGCAGCGCTACCCGATGCTCCGGATCATGGCGGGTCATGATCGAGTCGTGACGGGCTATCACCTGGTCTATTTCAAGAGCTTTTCCGAGGGTCCAGTAATAATCCTCAGGAGTAAACTCCGTCGCCGAGCCTTTGCTGCCGTTCCATCCCAGCACGGTGTAATAGTGAAGTGACAGGCCCTGCATGTGCCGGCGCGCGTTTTTCATCAACACGTCGGTCCAGCGGTAATCGTAGTCACTTGCTCCTGACGCTATCTTGTACAGGTGGTTGCCGTTGAAGTTGCGGCAATAGGTCTGGTAGCGGCGATATTCGTTGGCATAGGCCTCGGGAGTGAAGTTTCCTCCGCAGCCCCAGCTTTCGTTGCCAACGCCGAGATAGCGCAGTTTCCACGGCTTTTCACGGCCGTTCAGTTTTCGCTGTTCAGCCATCGGGCCGTTTTCGGCAGTGATATACTCCACCCATTTGGCAAGCTCCTCGACGGTGCCGCTGCCCACGTTTCCGCTCAGGTAAGGTTCGCATCCGATGAGTTCACACAGATTGAAGAACTCGTGGGTTCCGAAGTGGTTGTTTTCCACCGTACCTCCCCAGTTGGTGTTTACCATCACCGGACGTTTCTCGCGCGGACCTATTCCGTCCATCCAGTGGTATTCATCGGCAAAGCATCCTCCCGGCCAGCGTATCACCGGTACCTTGAGCTCACGCAGCGCTTCAAGCACGTCATTGCGGTAGCCGTCAGTGTTAGGTATCGGAGAGTCTTCGCCTACCCATATTCCGCCGTAAATGCAGGTGCCGAGATGCTCGGCAAACTGGCCATATATTTCAGCCGGTATTACCCGTGTCGAGTCGATCATATCAAAACGGGGTGTTATTGTGGCATGTTCGGAGGGAGCGGCAACTGCGGCAAGAGGCGCGATAGCCAGTGCAGCCACTACGTTCCGGATAAAAGATTTTCGATTCATGTCTATCATTTAAGGTTAATAATGCAAAAGTAGTGAAACCATAACGCCCCTGCAACCTTATTTTACAAAATCATGTTGAAAGTTGCCCGACGTGACGGTTATTGCTATCTTTGTGTATGATTAAACGAGCAATGTTGACCTTACTGCTCCTCACGGCCATGAGTGTTGGAGCAGTCAATTACGAAGTTATCAACGATGGGGTAGTGATGCATACACCTGATGCCATGGTGCGCCTTAAAGTGATCAATGACCGTGTCATACGTGTGTCGGCCACTCCTGATCCCGGCTGGCCTGCCGACAGCAGCCTTGTGGTGACGGCTACCCAATGGACAGGTAAGCCTGCGGTCACGGTATCATCCGACGGAAGCGTCACTCTCGCTACCTCATGCCTCCGTGCTACGGTGGCTCCCGACGGCAATGTCAGTATCTGTGACTCAACAGGCCGTAAACTGCTTCAGGAGGCCTCCCGTGAATTCAGCCCAATTACTGTCGAGGGTACTGATGGCTATACCGTCAGCCAGACTTTTGAGTCGCTCGATGACCGGGAAGGTATCTATGGCCTCGGACAGCATCAGGCCAATGAATTTAATTATAAAGGGCTTAACGAGGAGCTTTTTCAGTATAATACCAAGGTTTCCGTGCCGTTCATTGTCTCAACCGACAATTACGGGTTGCTCTGGGACAGTTATTCCCTGTGTCGCTGGGGACGTCCTTACGATTACCGGCAGCTCGGCG
>CAZIPQ010000067.1:6850-8674 GCA_964541165.1 uncultured Muribaculum sp. | reverse complement strand
CATTATTATTCCGGCTACCAGAAGATTACCATTGGTGACAGCACCGTTGTTGACACCCGATGGCGCACGGCATGGAATCCTAACAGCTATAAGTTTCGCGTACATCTTGAGGCAGGCAAGCCGGTGCCGCTGCGCATTGACTGGGAGCCAAACGGCGGAGTGGCCTACTGCGGTCTGAGGGTATACGAACCGCTGGATGCGGAGACTGCCTCGCGCATGTCATGGTGGGGCGAGATGCAGGATATGGCCGACTATTATTTCATATACGGCGAGACTCCCGACAAGATCATCGCCGGTTACCGCGGCCTGACCGGTAAGGCTCCTGTGATGCCGAAGTGGGCCATGGGCTACTGGCAGAGCCGTGAGAAGTATAATACCAGCGAGGAAGTACTTGCCACGGTCGCTGAATTCCGCCGCCGTGACATCCCGATTGACAATATTGTCATTGACTGGCTGCATTGGCCACAGGATTCATGGGGCAGTCATGAGTTTGATCCGAAACGCTTTCCCGATCCTAAAGCCATGGTTGATTCCATCCACTCGATGAACGCTCACGTCATGGTGTCGGTGTGGCCTAAATTCTATGTCACCACCGAGCATTACAGAGAGTTTGACCGCAACGGCTGGATGTATCAGGGCGCTGTACGCGACAGCATCCGTGACTGGGTCGGCCCCGGCTATTTAGGCTCATTTTATGATGCCTACAGCCCCGGAGCGCGTAAATTGTTCTGGTCGCAGATGGCCGACCATTATCTGCCGCTCGGCATAGATGCGTGGTGGATGGATGCAAGTGAGCCCAATGTGCGTGACTGTACCGATATACAGTACCGCAAGGATCTGATCACACCTACCGCTCTCGGGCCCTCGGCAAAGTATTTCAACGCCTATGCGCTGATGAATGCCGAAGCTATTTACAACGGTCAGCGTCACGATGCACCGGGTAAGAGGGTATTCCTGCTGACAAGGTCGGGATTTGCCGGGCTGCAGCGCTATTCCACGGCCACATGGTCAGGTGATATCGCTACACGTTGGGAGGATATGGAGGCGCAGATTGCCGCCGGACTTAATTTCGCAATGAGCGGCATCCCGTATTGGACCATGGATATAGGCGGATTTTGCGTGGAGGACCGCTATGTCAAGGCGGCAAAGCAATTTGACCGGACCGGCGAGAGCAGTTATGATCTTGAGGAATGGCGTGAGCTTAATACCCGCTGGTATCAGTTCGGAGCTTTTGTCCCGCTGTTTCGTGCCCATGGCCAGTCACCGCGCCGCGAAGTATATAATATCGCTCCCGACGGCCATCCCGCTTATAAGAGCATAGTCGATTACACGCGTCTGCGTTACCGTCTGATGCCTTATCTGTATTCGCTTGCCGGTATGACCTATTTCGATGACTATACCATCATGCGGCCCATGGTGATGGATTTTACCGCCGATCAGAAGTGCCGCGACCTGAAGGATCAGTATATGCTTGGCCCGTCACTGCTTGTGGCGCCCGTATATCACTACGGCGAGCGGAGCCGTCAGGTATATTTCCCGGGTGATGAGGTCTGGTATGATTTCTATACTGGCAAGCCTGTCAACGGAGGAGATTTCCAGACGGTAGAGGCTCCGTATCACCGCATGCCGCTGTTTGTACGTGCCGGTTCGATAGTTCCTGTAGGTCCATCTGTCAGCTATGCCGCGGAGCCGAGTGATGAACCGTTGACGCTGGTTGTTTATGCCGGCCGTGACGGTCAGTTTGCCTTATATGACGATTCCGGCGTTGACTATGGCTATGAGAACGGTGCTTACAGCAGGACACCGCTGTATTATGACGACGCA
>CAZIPQ010000067.1:0-6750 GCA_964541165.1 uncultured Muribaculum sp. | reverse complement strand
GTCGGTTTTAACGATAACTGGTTGTTCACTCTGTCGTCTCCGGAGCAGTACGAGTCGCGCCTGGAGGCCATGCCTGATTACGATGACAGCGGATGGCGTCATCTCACATTGCCCCACGACTGGGCAATTGAGGGTGAGTTTGACGAAAATAACCCTTCCGGCACCGGTGGCGGAGCTTTGCCCGGTGGAGTGGGGTGGTACCGCAAGCATTTCCGTGTCGAGCCGGGTTCCGGTAGCACCGGGCACTGGAGTGTGGATTTTGACGGCGCCTATATGAACGCTACTGTTTATATTAATGGCCATGAACTCGGCACACGCCCTTACGGCTATGCCCCTTTCAGCTATGATATAACCCCGTGGCTGGACCGTCACGGTGATAACGTTATAGCCGTGCGTGTCGACAATGCCGAGCAGCCAAATTCACGCTGGTATTCAGGTTGTGGTATTTACCGTAACGTATGGCTGACTCATAAGGGGGATATTTATGTGCCTCGCTGGGGACAGCATGTCGTGGCTGACTCTGTTTCATCGGATAGGGCCGTGCTTAATGTGACGACTTCGATAGTTAATACTACGGGCGGCGATCGTTCAGTAACCCTTCATACCGAAGTAACTGCCCCTGACGGTTCGATAGTGGCGTCATCAGTGTCACTGGCTGACGTCGCCGCCGGTGATAGTGCCGACTGCACTCAGCGGCTTGCAGTTACGGCGCCACGGTTATGGAGTCCTGCCGATCCGGCTCTCTACCGCGTGACAACTGAGGTGCTGTACGACGGCCGACAGGCAGATGAGGTCACTACACTTACGGGACTGCGTACTATTGAGTTTGACGCCGCTACCGGATTTAAATTGAACGGAGAGCGAATGAAGCTGCGCGGCGTGTGTCTGCATCACGATGCCGGGGCGCTCGGCGCCGTAGTCAACCATCGCGCCATAGAGCGTCAGATGTCCATCATGAAGGATATGGGTGTCAACGCCATCAGGGTTTCCCATAATCCTCCGGCACCCGAATTGCTCGATGTATGCGACTCGCTCGGACTGATGGTCATGGATGAGGCATTCGATATGTGGCGTCGTAAAAAGACGGCTCATGACTATGCCCGTTATTTTGACGAATGGCATGAACGGGATCTTTCCGACATGGTGTTGCGTGACCGTAATCACCCCTCGGTAATATTGTGGAGCATAGGAAACGAAGTGCTGGAGCAATGGAGCAATGCAAGCGCCGACACCCTTAGTCTTGCCGAGGCCAACCTTCTGCTTAATCTGGGACATAATGTCGATGATAGCGACAGTGAGACTATGTCGGTCAATTCGCTGCTGACGTCCAAACTGGCGCGTATGGTACGCCGACTTGATCCTACCCGTCCCATCACTGCCGGCTGTCACGAACCGTCGCCTAAAAATCATCTGTTCCGTTCAGGGGCGCTTGATGTGATCGGGTACAACTATCATAACGAGTGGGTCGATAAAGTTCCTGCAAATTTCCCAGGAAAGCCATTTATAATCACCGAGAGTGTGTCAGGACTCATGACACGCGGATATTACCGTATGCCTTCTGACACTGTTTTTATCTGGCCTGAACGATGGGACAAGACATGGAATGACCCTTCGATGGCATGCTCTTCCTATGATAATTGTCATGTTCCGTGGGGATCGACCCACGAAGAGACAATGGCTCTTGTAGAGTCGCGCGATTTTGTCGCCGGTCAGTTTGTATGGACCGGATTTGACTATCTCGGAGAGCCCACACCTTACGGCTGGCCGGCGCGCAGCTCCTATTTCGGCATCGTCGATCTGGCAGGTTTCCCGAAGGATATCTACTACATGTACCAGAGTGAGTGGCGTCCTGACCTCCAGGTGCTGCATTTATTCCCTCATTGGAGCGGTACGCCCGGCGAGTTGAAGGATATGTGGGCTTATTACAATAATGCCGACGAGGTTGAGCTTCTGGTCAACGGAAAGTCACAGGGCGTCAAAAGCAAAAATGACAGTGTGCGCCACGTCATGTGGCGCGTGGCCTATGAGCCCGGTTGTATCGAGGCGATAGCACGGCGCGATGGCGTGGAGGTGGCGCGGACCAAGCTCGTTACGCCCGGGAAGCCCTATGCCTTGCGCCTTACTCCTGACAGGGATATTATCAGAAGTGACGGCCGTGACCTCGCTTATGTAACCGTTGAAGTGATCGACCGTGAGGGTAGGGTATGCCCCGAGGCGATGGACGATATAACCTTTACAGTGGCCGGAGCCGGGAGAAATGTCGGGGTCGACAACGGAAGCCCGGTGTCGCTTGAACCGATGAAAGGCGACCGTCATAAGGCCGCCTATGGCAAGGCGCTCCTGATTGTCCAGTCAACAGGGACGCCTGGCAATATACGTGTCACAGCTCATGCGGAGGGGCTTGAGCCGGCAGTGGCCCACATAGAGGCTAAGCGATAAGAGCCACCACTATACCTGACAGGATGAGCGTGATGCTGCTCACGGCATAAGTGACCGTGTAGCCCATCACAGGCAGTGTACTGTCAAGACTGTCCTGAATGGCACCGAGAGCTGCCACCGCATTACGGCCTCCTGCCACACATCCGAGAGTAACAGCCGCCGGAAAGCGGAACAGCTTGTTGCCGATGTAAATCGACAGCACCAGCGGTATTGTAGTCGTAAGGATACCGATCAAGAACAATGTGAAGCCTACCTCATGGAGTCCGCTGATAAATGACGGGCCGGCAGTGATACCTACGACAGCGATAAACAGGTTAAGGCCGGCATTGTCCATAAACCAGATTACCGGGCGCGGAATGTGGCCGAATGTAGGACGCTTTGAGCGTAACCATCCCATGACGAGGCCGGCAAGTATGGCACCGCCACTCGTGCTGAGCGACACCGGTATTCCGCCGAGATTGACTACAATTGCGCCGATGAGACAACCGATTGCGATGCCGAGGCCGATGAATACCATGTCGGTGTAACCGGTTGCACGGTCGGAATAGCCTATCTCCGGCACTGCCTCCGCAACGTCCTGAGGCAGACCGACGAGAGTCACGATGTCACCCTTTTCAAGAGTTACGCGGTTGCGCAGCGGCAGCGCCATCTCGTTGCGGGTGATTTTATGAACCATTACTCCGCGCATGAACGGCTGTTGCTTGAGCTCTCCGAGCGTCAGACCGGCCGCACCCGATTTTGATACCGTAACGGGCAGATTTTCTGCGGAGAAATTGAGCAGGTCATGGTCGGTAACTTCAGGGCCTATCCACCCGGCCTCCTCCACGATCGACTCGCGGCGTCCGCTCAGTACGATCACATCACCGCGGCGCACCTTTATTTCAGGTTCCGGATCCATGATCTCACCTCTCACTCTAAGGCGTTCCACAAAGTGGCGCAGGTTTTTACGGCTTATGTGACGCTCGATGTCGGCAACAGTGCGTGGACGTTCGAAGAAATCAGATTCGGCGCGATAGGCTCTGAACGAGATAGGACGGTTGGCTACAATATAACCGGGGTCGGCAACGAAATCGCCTGAGTCCATCTCTTCCTCAAGCTTTGCGGTCTCGGCTTTCACCTTTTTCAATCCACCCAACAAGATAGGCCCTAAGTTGGCGATTATCCAGGCCGAGCCGATAGTACCGAATATGTAGCACACGGCATAACAGGCCGGGATGAGTTCCACCAGATGGCGTTTTTCCTCCTCCGGTATGCCGAGCGAGTTAATGGTGTCGGTACCGACACCTATCACGGCACTTACCGTCTGTGAGCCGGCGAATATACCTACCGCAACACCCTTGTTGTAACCCATGCACTTGGCTATGATGACGCACGTGGCGATGCACAGTACACATTCAACAAGGGCGAAACATATCTGCTTCAGCCCCTCCCCTTTGAGTGAGCGGAAAAACTGCGGGCCCACACTATAGCCTATCGCAAACAGGAACAGCATAAAAGCTACCGACTTGACTGTGTCGGAAATAGGGATATTAAGCTGGCCGATTATTACTCCTACGATAAGTGTGGCCGTCACCGGTCCCAGCGACATTGACTTATACTTGAAGCCACCAAGCCAGAAACCGAGCCCGAGGGTTAGAAATATGGGTATTACCTGATTTGTACGGAATATTTCTACAATCCAATCGAAAAATGATGTCATAATGTAGTTTGAAACGTGGTTACATAGTGATAAACCTTTGACACTACCTAATAGTTCACTGTCTCAAAAACATAGTGAATACAATGGAAAAATGTTGAAAAATGTGAGCGTAAGAATTTGGATTGTTCAACAAATTGGTTTAACTTTGTGTTATAACAATGAAGGCGAGAGAGCCGCCTCAGTAACGACATCACCACATCAAAGTCGACTGGGAAACTCATCAATTTTACATGAAATACCGAGACAAGCTTAGTCTGCTAATGGCGGGCCCCGCCGTCCTTCGGGGCGGTGACCTTTTAAGGTCCAAGGCGGATTACAAAGGTGGACGAGCACTCAAATCCTGTCATTCGGAGTTTCATCACATCCTTTGGTGTGGCCCTTACAAGCGGAATGTGCGTAGAGCGCGTTCCGCTTTTTTTATTTACCATATTTCCGGAAAAACTAACCCATATCCCATAACGATTTTCCAGTATCACGAAAATACATTAGTTTTGTATTAAATAACCGGAATTATTATGCGATTAACATTATCTCTATTGGCCGCCTGTGTGCTTGGCCTCTCGACCTGGGCATGCGGCGGTAACGCAACATCAAAGGCTGATGCTTCGTCAGCTGTTGCCGAAGCTACCGACACTCTTCCCGCGGTGTACTACATCAAGGATATCACTCCTGCCAATCTTGTAAAGATTTATGAAGCGCTCGGGCGCAAGGCCGAGGGTAAAAATGTCGGCATAAAACTGTCGACAGGCGAGTCAAATAAGTCCAATCATCTTGACACCGCGCTGATCCGTGATCTCGTTCAACTTGTCAACGGTACTATAATAGAATGTAATACCGCCTATGCAGGCAACCGTAATACTACCGAGGCCCATTATAAGGCTGCCGCTGATCATGGCTTTACAGCCATTGCCAAGGTGGATATTATGGATGGTGAGGGTGATACCATACTTCCGTTGACCGGAGGCAAGCATCTTGACAAAGATATAGTGGGCAAGACATTTCCCGACTATGACTTTATAGTAGTGCTGTCACACTTTAAAGGTCATGCGATGGGTGGATTCGGCGGAGCGCTGAAAAATATCTCCATAGGCATTGCATCATCATCGGGCAAGGCTTATATACACAGTGCCGGTGCTACCACATCGCCTGACAGCGTATGGGGCATGTTGCCCGAACAGGATGATTTCCTGGAATCAATGGCCGAGGCCGCCAAGGCCGTTATTGACCATACCGGCGACCGCATACTTTATATAAGCGTGGCCAACCGCCTGTCGGTCGACTGTGATTGTGACGGCAATCCTGCCGCCCCTGAAATGGCTGATCTCGGTATTCTTGCCTCGCTTGATCCTGTAGCCCTTGACCGTGCCTGTGTCGATATGGTCATGAATTCCAATGATCCCGGCAAGGATGCGCTTATTGAGCGTATCAACTCCCGTCACGGCACTCATATCCTTACCCATGCCGAAAGCCTCGGTCTCGGTTCACAGAAATACAATCTGATCACTATAACAGAGTGATTTCATAAATTTGTAGATATATAAAAATGAGAGCAGGGCAGCTGTGATGTCGTAATCGCAGTTGTTCTGCTCTCATTTTATAACTGGCGGTTGTCAGCGGCTCCTGAGCTGCCAGAAGGCCACGGCAGCTGCCGCGGCGACATTAAGAGAGTCTACCTGATGCGACATAGGGATGCGGGCAACGTAGTCAGCCGATGCGATTGTCGCTTCAGGGAGTCCGTCACCCTCATTGCCCATTACGATGGCAAGTCGCGGTTCTGCGCAAAGTCTGGCATCATCAATGGACACCGATCTGTCGGTAAGAGCCATAGCCACTGTGCGGAAGCCAAGTTCGCCAAGCGAACTGACAGGCTCATCAAGCCATGTCCAGGGCACGAGAAATACCGATCCCATGGATACTCTTACCGACCGGCGGTTGAGTGGATCGCATGAATTGGGGGTCAACAGCACGGCGTCGATGCCAAGTGCTGCGGCCGAGCGGAATATGGCGCCTATGTTAGTCGTATCGACCACATTGTCAATCACCACTACACGCGAAGCATTGCGGCATACATCGGCAACTGAAGGCGGAGTGCCGCGGCGCATGGCACAGAGTACTCCTCGGGTCAGTGTGTAGCCTGTAAGCTGTGAAAGCAAATCGCGCGAACCGGTATATACCGGAATATCGTTGCATCGTGCTATTATACCGGCGGCGTCCCCTTCAATATGGCGTTCCTCGCACATGATAGCAAGAGGTTCGTAACCGGCATTGAGGGCTACGTCAATCACTTTTGGACTTTCGGCAATAAAAATCCCCTTGGCCGGATCAAGCCTGTTGCGTAATTGGGCTTCGGTCAGCGAGGTGAATATCTCTGTACCCGGATGGCTGAGTGAATCGATGTGAATGATCGGCATTTCGTTGTATCAGCGGTTTTTGTACATTTCGTCGTAGTAGCGCTCGTAGTCGCCGGAGGTGATGTTGTCCATCCAGTCCTGATGGTCGAGGTACCAGCGGACGGTCTTTTCTATGCCCTCCTCGAACTGCAGCGAGGGTTCCCAGCCGAGTTCCGACTGGAGTTTGCGCGAGTCGATGGCATAGCGCATGTCGTGGCCGAG
>CAZIPQ010000066.1:11503-13638 GCA_964541165.1 uncultured Muribaculum sp. | reverse complement strand
TGCAGTTGGAGAGCAGGAAGTGGAGCACCTCGTTCTTGCCGTAGTCGAAGCAGAGCGAATCCCATGCCGGATGCTCGCGACGGCCGTCGCCGTAGAAGTACTGGTCGTAGCTGCCGTCAAGGCGTCCGAGGCCCTCAGCCTCATTCTTTACGGCATGGGAGTGTACTATATCCATAATAACAGCTATTCCGGCCTCATGTGCTGCATCGATAAGCTCCTTAAGCTCCTCGGGAGTACCGAAGCGGCTTGAAGCGGCATAGAAATTCGACACATGATAGCCGAACGATCCGTAGTAAGGATGCTCCTGGATAGCCATTATCTGAATGGCATTGTAGCCGTCGGCCTTGATGCGCGGCAACACATTATCCTTGAATTCAGTATATGTGCCCACGCCTTCGCGTTCCTGAGCCATGCCTATATGACATTCATATATAAGGAGCGGCTTCACATCGGGCACGAAACGGCGTACCTTCCAGCGGTAAGGCTTTTCGGGAGCCCATACCTGAGCTGAAAACAACTTTGTCTCGGGATCCTGCACCACGCGGGTTGCATAGGCGGGAATACGCAGTCCGGCTCCCCCGTCCCAATTGACCATCATCTTGTAAAGATCGCCGTGATGAAGAGCATCGGGCTTCAGCTTAAGCTCCCACACGCCGTTGCCGATGGGACGGAGCGCATATTTGCGGTACTCCTTCCATCCCGAAAAGTCACCTACGAGAGTTATGCCGGTGGCATTGGGAGCCCACTCACGGAATACCCAGCCCTTGTCAGTACGGTGCAGACCGAAATAATTGTAGGCGTTGGCAAAGGCCTTGAGTGAACCGTCGGCAGCGGTAAGCTCACGTTCTTTACGGATGGCATCCTCATGACGCCCCTCGATAGCGGCGGCATACGGTTTCAGCCACGGATCATTCTTGATGAGAGATAGTGTAGCCATATACTTGAATTGAGATTGAATTATTTCTTTGGTTATAACAAAACCGGAAGGCGGTTAGTTAGAAACGGAAGGTTATACCGACGAGTCCGGTCACTCCCTTGCACGGCATCAGATAGCTTGACTGCCACTTGGCGCCGAGCAGATTTTCGCCACGGGCCCACACTGTAAACCGGTCGGTGAAACGATAGCCGAGACCGAGATCAAGCGAACTTACATTGTCAAGGTCGATGGCATTATAACCGCCCTCAAAGGGGCCGGCCTCAACAGGGTGGAACGAGTAGACCGTGCGGTCGCCGCGCAATGTGTAGCCGAGAGTGATGTCAAGCGCGTCAACGGGCTTGACAGTAAGTGATGCCTTAAGCACCGACTTTGCGCGGTCGGCCCATGCGGCATATCCGCGGTCGATGTCGGAGGGCGCACCCTCATAGCTCACACGCACCACAGCCATGTCACGGTAATTGTAGTTGAATGCCACGCCGTAGTTGATGCTCTTGAAGTCGTAGGCACCGAGAAGCGGCATACCTCCCACTACGGTGGCCATAAGCTGATTTTCCAAGTCGGCATATCCACCCCAGGCCTCTATCGAAGCGCCGGCAAACGGCCCGATGACAAAGCCGCCCTCAAGACCCCACTTGCGGCGGGTAGGCGAAAGGCTCTGGCTATAATCGAGCAACGGAGCCACCGAATGGTCATCGGCCCACAGACGCGCCATCGGATTGAGCGTCGTGCCTCCGTCAAATTTTACGAAAGCGGTGAAGTGTGACGACGGGAACCACTCCAGTTTTATGTCAGGCGCGATAAACGCCTTTCCGGCACGCTTAAACGAAGCGCCGCCGCGCAGTCCGAGATGCACGCGGTAAGTGTCGCCGGCGACAGCATAGTAAGGTGCCACGCTTACAAGACCGGAATTCTTATCGATACCGGGAGCGACAGCACCGTTGTCGGCCACCATGGCAAAATCAATATCCGCGCCCACACGGCTGTATTCGTTCAACGAATAGTCAAGGCCGAGGTCAAGATCGAGATAATTCTCACCGAGCGCCTTTTCGGCGGCATCAATAGCCTTGCCAAACTTCAGGAAGTTATAGTCAAGACCGATCGAATAGCTGAACTCATCGATCTGCGAACGCCAGCCGAGTGCCAGACGCACGTCATTGGCGGTCATTGACACTCCTTTATCAATCAGCGTAGGATAGTT
>CAZIPQ010000066.1:0-11403 GCA_964541165.1 uncultured Muribaculum sp. | reverse complement strand
TCGGTCCACGACAGGCGCTTGCGGCTCACCTCCGGAAGATACATCGAGGGGGTGATGCGTATGCGGTGGGCATCGCGCTCGACAGGCACGATATCCTTTTCTACGGTAATTTCCTTGGTAAGATTCTGGGCCTGCACTCCTGTTCCGAGCAGTGCGGCAGCCATTAATGTGAGTATATGCTTGTTAATCGTCATTGTATGCTCTATTTAAGACGCTCGTCAATCATCATGAATATATCACTCTCAGTACCGGGATAGTTGTCCTTGAGACTCTGCAGATACTCCTTGGCCTCGAAGGTGTCACCCTGCTTGCGGTAGATGTCGCTCAACAGGATGTAGCCGCGTGCCAGCCAGTAGCTGTGGGGAGTATTTGACTCAATCAGTTTCTCGACAGTTGAACGGGCCTTCTTAAGTGAGCCGGCATTATAGTAATGCTCGGCGAGATAGAAGGCTGACTTGGCTCCGTAAAGATTGTCGGTCATCGAGGCAAGACTCTCCCAGGCCTTTGCGGCTGCGGCTGAGTCGCCGGTGCGGTCAAGGGCATAGGCGCGGGTGTAAACAACCTCCGGACGGTCAGCCTCGGTCATTGCGGGAGAAGCCATTATCATGTCGGCCATCTCGATGACATCCTTATACCGGCCGAGTTCATGCGACACTCTCATGATGCCCATGCGGGCGGTGTGGATGTTGCGTGGAGCCGAAGCCTTCGAACTAAGCTTGCGGAAAGTGGCGAGAGCCTGCTCTCCGTCGCCGCGTGACAACTCAACGTTGCCCTTTATCGCAAGGGCATCCTCGGCCACATCAACGTCGGGATATTTCTCGACGAGGGCCACGGCATAACGGTAAGCCTCATCATCATTGCCTACCGCGGCACACTGAGTGGCAAGATAGCTGAGCGCCTGAGGCTCATAACGGCCACCCGGATAGCGGCTGACATAATCCTTCAGACGTGTCAGGTCAGTATTGTCATTGAGATAAGCCTTCTCGGCAGCCTGGAAAGTAAGACCGTCAATCTCCGATACCTCGAATTTAGGAGCATTGGGTACGGAGGCGATGAAACGGGTAAACTCGTCAAGACGACCCTCATCGGCAAGTATTCGCTTCAGGTCATCGCTGGCCACACGCGCCTCCTCACTTGTAGGATAGGTGCTGATGACCTTCTTGTAGGTGTCGATGGCGTGTGACTTGTCACCCTGGCTCATCAGGGTCACCGCAAGCTGGAGATAACCGTTGCGGCCCTGGGCAGTGGCCGGATAGCGGCGTACCAGTTCGCGGTAGAGCTCCACGGCATCGCCCGGACGTCCGAGCGCGATGTAGCTTTCAGCTTTTTCAAGCAGCACCGAGGGGTGCATGCCTGTGGTGGGATATTTGGCTACAAGCTCGTCAAGCAAGTCGATCTTACCGCGGTAGTCGCGTGTAAGGCCGCGCATCATGGCTTTCTGGAACAGGGCATAGTCGCCGGTAGCGGGATTCATCGAATAGGCGGTATCATAGCTGTCGGCGGCGCGGTCAAACTGTGATGCATAGTAGTAACAGTCGCCAACGCGCGAATGAGCGTCGGCCACTACGGCACGGTCAAGCTGACCGGGCGATGAGATGACGCTCTCAAAACGACGGCGCGCCTCAGCATATTTCTTTTCGCCGAAAAGGCTGTAACCGAGATCGTAGGTGGCGAGCTGACGGTTGGATGACCGTGCGGGTGCCACTTTCAGATAGTCGGTGTACATGCGCGATGCTTTTGCATAGTCGCCTTTGGCTGAATAGCAGTCGCCGAGCCAGAGCAGACATTCATTGGCCATCGTGCTGTCGCCACCCTTGATGGCGCGAGCCTCGGTAAAACGCTTTATAGCACTGTCGGTACGTCCGGCAGCCATGTCGCGCGAACCGAGAATGTAAAGCACGCGCTGCTTGGCGGCCAGAATGGCAGCCGACGGATTTTTAATCGACTGTATCGAGGCAAGAGCTTTCTCATAATTATTGTCGGTCATATAGCCGGTGATGAGATACTCCTGCACCTCAGGTGCGTAACGCGAACGAGGGTAGCGTTTGAGGAAGTCCTCGAACATAGTGACCGAGCTGCCGAAAGGTGTATGTCCGCCTTCGCTGCGGGCCACGGCGTAGTTGTAAAATGCCGTCTCCTGTACCGCAGGATCGTAGTCCATACGGTAAGCCTTTTCGAGAGCCAGAAGAGCCGAGTTGAGATTTCCGAGCTTGAGATAACTCTGGCCTATATAGAGATAGGCCGACTGTCCCATTGCATCATCACAGGCGGTGACGCGATCGAGGGTCTTGATGGCGCGTTCATATTCGCCACCCTTGTAATAGCTGACACCGAGCATATAAAGGGCTGACGGCTGCGGATTGTCGACCGCATCGACATAGCGTGTAAGCCATGTCACCGCCTCACCCTCATCGCCCATCAGGTAAAGCGACTCGCCGGCTATGCGGGTGAGCTCAGGACGATATTCCTCAATGTCGTCAAGATGACGGCGGGCAAGAGAAAGTGCCTTTGAATAATCCCCGTCGATGTAGGCTATCTGCGCCAGGTAATAGGGAGCGCGGTCACCGGGAGGCGTGGCAGTGTCACAGCTGTCAAACATGCTTTTGGCCTTTGCATAGCTGCCTTGCGCATAGTGAATGTAAGCCTGATAAAAGTGTGACGCCGAGATATAGCGGGGAGCTCCGGCAAGCGACTCGAAGCCGGCAAGCGCGCGGTCATAGTCGCCATTCATCATCAGGCAGAACGACCGGCGGTAAGTATAGTCATCCTGAGCGGCAAGATTGAGTGCACTGCTGTCGATCATGTCATAGGCATCAAGCGCTTCGGCATAATGCCCTTCATAAAAGTCACAATCGGCAAGCGCCATGCGTGCTGTCACGGCATACGGTGAGCCGGGGAAGTCGTCCAGGAATGTATTCAGCTGTAGGCGGGCTTCCGAAGGATGGCCTGACAACAGTGTTGCCATGGCCTGCATCAGTGCGGCCTCGGCACGATCTTTGCTCCGGAGTTGGCCGGGAGCTATATTGGAGAGCTGGTCGATGGTCTGATGCCAGTTGCGGTGCAGCATGGCACGTTCGCCACGAAGCAGATAACCGTCGGGGGTAGGAGAATTGATCTGGGAGAAACCCGCAGCGGCTATGAGCAATGCGGCAGGCAGTACAATAAATCTTCTCATCTGTTGCAATTTATTGGTGCAAATTTAGAAGCAGGTTATGCGCGTTATTTTCAATTATACAAAGATAAATACTTTTTTACAATTACCGGCCCTGTACTCTCTTTTTTTGCAGCCATAAAATACCTTGAGCAGGAGTTGTCGATAGAGTTTTTTTGACTATATTTGCACAGTTCTAACTAAATCATTCCTAATCATTCATGAGAAATTTACTTTTCGCCGCAGTAGGTCTGACAGCTCTCGCCTACATGAGCTGTTCAGGACCCACCAATTATTCGGTCGAATATCCGTCGATAGGCGGAGCCTCAACCAGCTCGCTCGACATCAGCCGCATCGATGTGACCGACAGCAGCACAGTGATTCATTTCAACGCATACAACCGTCCCGGTTGGTGGATCATGGTTGACTCGGCGACCTACATCATCGCCGGCAAGGACTCGCTGCAGGTATGTGGCACCGAAGGCATCACTCTTAACGAGAAACTGCGCATGAACTCGGAGGGAACCGAGTCATTCACACTCACCTTCCCCGCTCTGCCCGCCGGTACACGTTCGATTGACTTCGTGGAGAATATCGACAACGGTTTCAGCCTCTGGGATATCCAGCTCCAGGGCGAAAAGGAAGGTTATCCCGAAGGACTGCCCAAAGCGCTGCGCCATGCACCTAAGGATGGCAGTCTGCCTGAGGCAACCCTTGCCTGTGACTCGGCGACAATCAATATAAACGTCCTCAACTATCGTCCGGAATTTGGCAACCAGCTCAGCATGCAGGCTTTCAACATGGCTACCTACGACGAATTGCCTACATTAAAGCTTGACGATCAGGGTCGCGCCACAATCAACCTGTCACTGGTCGGCAATACAAGCTTCCTGCTCTTGCACAATCAGGTCAGTGTAGGAAGTTTCGTGGCTGCGCCCGGTGAGACTACCGATGTGTATATCGATGCGCGCGTCATCGGTGACAAGATGCTGTACCATCGTCCTGACTCGGTAAAGAAATTCCGTCAGCGCCTGTTTACCAACGGCCGGTATGCTGATCTCAACGGTATTTTATCCACCAAGCGACCGCCTTACCGCATTGAGTTCTACTCACAGCCCGTAGGACGTTATGACATGGATGGCGAAGCCTATACCGCTGAAGCGCTGAAGCTTTATAACCAGCTCAGCGACTCAATCGACGCATGGGACGGCCCGCAGATGATCAAGGAACTCAATCGCGCGATACTCGCCGGTGACCTTATGGCAGCAGTAAACAATTCTGCCTACTGTGGCCGCATAAGTTTCTATAATGCTCATCCTGACTGGAAAGGCCGTATCCCCTTTGACTCTATCAAGACTGTCATCACACCGGAGAATATCGGCACTGTAATCAACAGCGCCGACTTCAACAATCCCGCACTGAAACTGACTACCGACGCTCTTGTGTCATCAGTACCTCTGAATATCGATTACGCACAGTACGGTGACAAGGCCGCCCAGCTCCAGCAGCTGGCAACCCTGCGCCGCGCAGCAAAGTCAGCCAAGGCCATCGAACTCTCCGACTCGCAGCTTGAGGAACTCGGCAAGATGGACTCACCCTTCTATGCCGACGCTGCAAAAGCTATCCAGGCCAATGCACTTGCCGCTATCGAGGCTGCCAAGAAGCTTATCACTCCTACTCCCGAAGTTGCCGATGAAGAGGTATTTGACGCCATCGTCGCACCTCACAAAGGCAAGGTTGTATTGGTTGACCTCTGGAACACATGGTGCGGTCCCTGCCGCGCTGCCATCAAGCAGAACGAGCCCAACAAGACCGGTGATCTGTCATCGCCCGACATCGTTTGGATATACATTGCCGACGAGTCATCGCCGATCGACGCCTATGCCAACATGATTCCCGACATAAAGGGTATGCACTACCGCCTCAATGCAGAGCAGAAGGCCGTCATCAACAAGCGCTTCAATGTTGACGGTATCCCCTACTACATCGTAGTTGACCGTCAGGGCAATGTAACCGGTCGTCCCGACCTGCGCGACCACAGACTCATTAAGAAAGTACTTCTCGAAGAAGTCGCCAAGCAATAATCCGAAAACCCATCCTATCAGAAAAAGTACCATGAGCCCAAAACCTCATGGTACTTTTTTTCACACCAACTTTCACAAATTTGTGAAAAATCAAAACTTTTCATATATTTGCAATGGAATAAATAAGATGATTGTAACATTTGAATATGAGTATCTTAGAGATCTATTTGAAATTGGGCGCTGTTCCGACAAGAAACATCGGTATCAACCTCAAATCATCAAAGGATATCAGCGAAGAATCGAACAACTACAGGCAGCTCCAACGCCTGAAACGCTATACAAATTTAATGCATTACACTTTGAAGCATTAAAAGGAGATAAAGCCAGTTTGTTCTCAATACGCATAAATAACCAGTATCGCATTGAATTTACTCTTGACTCCGACTCGGACCATCCATTACTTACCATCTGTAATATTGTCGAACTCTCTAACCACTACGCATGATATGATTAAATTATCCGAAATTGATCCCGGCATGATTGCCAATAACCTTACTCCACACAACCCGACTCATCCTGGCGAAATACTGCGTGAAGAAATTGAAAGCAGAAATATCTCACAGACAAAGCTTGCGAACGAGATTGGCGTAAGGGTCTCCCTTCTTAATGAACTCATTAAGGGTAAACGCGATTTCACAATCGAATATGCGCTAATGATGGAGGCTGCCCTTGGAATCGATGCAGACTTCTGGATAAATCTACAAACAAACTACGATAAAGCAAAAGCAAAAAACGATCCATCGTTTATGGCTCGCCTTGCCCACATACGACGCATCGCGGCAGTACTTTAGAGATCGAGCTGACTCTTATGGCTAAGTGCGTTCCGACAAGGAACATTTGCAGGATGTAAAGTTATTTTACAGGTTTACATTCCAAGGCATCGGGTATTCTACTGGATATTAGCGCATTAGATAAAAACATTATTTTCAGTGACTATATTTGCAGAAAATAATCAATCACTGAGCAATAATGAAAGTCTATTATGTACTCAAGTCACTGATGGCCCAGAAGGGACTGACGGCAATCAAAGTATTGTCGATCGGCGCCGGACTGTTTGCCTGCTGCATACTCTTTGCAGCGATAAGCAATGTCACAGGCGCAGACACCGAGTTTCGTGACCACAAGAATCTGTATAGAGTAACCCGCTCCAATATCATAAAAGGGCAGCAGCAAGGATGGATGCCGCGTGTGATTTATCCGCTTGCCGGCACACTGAAAGACTTGCGGCCAGACATATTCGAGGGAGTGACCAACATGATGGATCAAGGCACTCGGCAAGTGTCACGCAGCGAGAGCAATATCACTCATGAAGCAACCATAGCAGCCATCGACACTGCTTTCTTCGATGTCACCGGCATAAAGGTGCTCAGAGGAGATCCCGACCATGACATGCGCATTAATGATGCGGCCTATATAAGCGACAGAATGGCCAAAAAGATATTCGGCGACGATGATCCGATAGGTCAGGCCCTCATCATCCATACCTCCCGCGACAACATTAACATGACAGTCAGGGGAGTATTCCGCGATATGGACGAATTAACGTCGGCCAGGAATGATATTTTCGTATCAATCCATTCTACCTGGCTGGGCTTTAACCCTCATCCCAGCACAAATCTATGGCTGACCAACAGGATGTTTAGCACATATCTCCGGATCAACAAGGAAGCGGGCGTCGGCGAGCCGGAGATCAACCGTATCATCGAGATGGTGATCAAACAGAATGTGCCGGAAGAGGAGGCTGCAAAAATCGTATACCAGGCCGCACCCGTCAACAAGGAAAGGATGAGCTCGTCAGGACTCATGACCACCGTAGTCACTTTCGGCTCGATAGCGGTCATCATCCTGCTGCTGACATCATTCAACTACGTCCTTGTCACGATCGCATCGCTGAGCCGGCGTGCCAAATCGATCGGTGTCCACCGCTGTGCGGGAGCCGGCAATCTGACAATCACGTCAATGTTTCTATGGGAAACCGCCATCATACTTGCCTGCTCCATTATAGTCATGATAGCGCTGATCCTGCTTTTTCAGCCTGTCATAAAAGAATGGTTCAATATGACGGCCACAAGATTTCTCGCCCCGCGACAGCTTATCTCCATAATCTCTGCACTGGCATTTTTCTTCATTACCGGAGGGCTGTTGCCGGGACGACTTATGTGCCGCATCCCGGTTACGCAAGTATTCCGTCGCTTCACCGAGTCCAACAGCGTGTGGAAACGCGGCCTGCTGTTCATCCAGATAATGTTTGTAACCGTCATTACAGGATTTCTGCTGATGGTCAACGGCCAGTACAGGGCACAGCTGGACATCGACCGCGGCTACTCCTTCGATCACACGGCAACCATCGATATGAATGGAGTAGAGCGTGACGCAACCCTGAACTCATTGCAGGCACAGCCGTTCGTGGAGTATGTGGCAACTGCACTCTGCAATCCGGTGCGAAGCTACGGAAATACGGAAGTTTTCAACAGTGACAACGAAGCCATATTCACATGGTACGATATTGCCGACGAAAACCACTTTAAAGTGTGGGATATCCCCATTATCGCCGGCCGGGCGCCGACACGTGAGAACGAAGCAGTCATAACGCCGGAATTCGCACGCCAGCTTCATTGGAACAAGGAAGATGCCATAGGGCGGACAATAAATGTAAAAGACCATAAACAGCCGTTCACCATTACCGGAATGACCGGCGACATTTACGGTCAAAATCAGGAAAAGCTCCCGATAATTACCATGTATGGCAAGGAAAAACAGCTATATTACTTAGAAATAAAGCTTAAGGAACCGGTCAAGGAAAACTATGAGCGACTGGTCAACTACATGACCGAAGTATACCCCGGCATGCAGATACACATATCCTCTCCGCAGGACAATGCCAACCGGCTTTATGGGAAAGAGAGGGAGATGCGCAACTGTCTGCTGATCATAACAGTCATCGTAATGATGATGTCGGCGCTGGCCCTGATAGGTTTCACGCGCGACGAGATACAGCGGCGAAGTAAAGAGATCGCCATACGCAAGGTCAACGGAGCCCGACGCAGCGACATACTCGCGCTTATCAGCGCCGATATATGGAAAATCATAATACCGGCAACTATAATAGGCGTAGCTTTGGCATGGGCTATCGGTAATATATGGCTTTCAAGCGACTCGATGAGCAATCTGCTTGAATATCCCCTGCTTTACTACATAGCCGGAGGCATAGGTGTAATCGCGCTTGTGACAGCATGCGTAGTGGGCATGGCCTGGAATGAGGCAGGAGAAAATCCCTCACAACAACTCAGAAACGAATAAACAAACTTACAACTATGATACATCTTGAAAACATCTCCAGGGTATTCCGCACAGATGAAATAGAAACCGTGGCCCTGAACAATATAAATCTTGACGTGGCTCCCGGCGAATTCATAGCCATAATGGGCCCGAGCGGCTGCGGCAAGTCGACACTGCTCAACATCATCGGCCTGCTCGACTCCCCTACCTCAGGACGCTATCAGCTCAACGGCACGGAAGTATCGGGCATGAAGGAGAGCCAAAGGTGCAATCTGCGAAAAGGCACACTCGGCTTCGTGTTTCAGAGCTTCAACCTCATCGACGAGATCGATGTAAGCCATAATGTGGAGCTCCCCTTGACCTACCTGAACATATCGGGGGCCGAACGCCGCAGCCGGGTAAAGGCAATGCTCGAACGCGTGAATATCAGCCACCGCGCCAAGCACAGGCCGCAGCAACTGTCAGGCGGACAGCAGCAGCGAGTAGCCATAGCACGCGCACTCGTAAGTCATCCGAAACTGATACTCGCCGACGAGCCCACCGGTAATCTCGACTCGAAAAACGGCCGGGAAATTATGGAACTGCTGACCGAACTTAACCGTGAGGGAACCACGATAGTAATGGTGACCCACTCGGAACGCGACGCAGCCTACGCAAGCCGCGTGATAAATATCTTTGATGGGGAAATCGTTGGACAGACGGTGAAAAATGAGTAGTTTTGCCTGATGAACCCGGCGACACTATTGGTAATCGATGACAACCGCTCGGTGCTTGCGGCCGTAAAGCTGCTTGCCGAAATGCGGTTTGGCAAGGTGGTGACCACCACCTCGCCGTCGCGCATACCCGGACTGCTCCGCGACGAACAGCCGGGCTGTGTGCTTCTCGACATGAACTTCGACACAGCCGTCAACAACGGCAACGAAGGCCTGTACTGGCTGCGCGAGATCAAACGTATCGCCCCCACCACTCCGGTAGTGCTGTTTACGGCTTACGCCGATATAGCCATAGCCGTAAAGGGGATGAAAGAGGGCGCATACGACTTCGTGACGAAACCATGGGACAATGCGCGCCTGCTCATGACGCTGACCGAAGCCGCCGCAAGCGCTTCTGACGATGGCAAATCGCCTACCGAGACCAAGACTCCGGCCATGACCACCCTTGACGAGATGGAACGAGTGATGGTAGAACGCGCGCTGGCCGACAACGGAGGTATTCTCGCCGCAGCAGCCAAGCAACTCGGCATCACCCGTCCCACGCTGTATAACAAAATGAAACGTTACGGCCTATGACCTCCGGGCAAATCGCAGTACTGGCTGCAATTGCGATCATCGCCGCAGCATGGGGCGTCAGATTGCTCTACCGCCACTTCACCCGCTCCAAACGGCGCATACAGCTGCTTATCGACTCGCTTGACGCCGATGACACCACTCTCCGGTTTCCCGTCAACGGCCACGACCGGCAACTTAACCGGCAGCTCAATGCCATAGCCGCCCGACTGTCGGAAATACGCGCCAATGCTGTAGAAACCGACACTTTTTACCGGAACATAATAAGCACAATCACCACCGGAATCATAGTCACCGACTCCCGGGGATATGTTGTGAAATGCAGCGACCGCGCTTTAAATCTGCTCGGTATGGCGGCACTCCCCCGAGTATCGTCGCTCCACGACAAGTGGCCGCAGCTTGAGGAATACATAACGAACGCCACAGCAGGGTCGGCGACAAGCATAGGCAACATGGCCGTACGCACAAGCAGCTTCGTCAAGCGCAATGGCGAACGGCTGCTCATCACCACCATCGACGACATATCGGCCGAACTCGACTCTCAGAGCGTGGAGGCATGGAGCGACATGAGCCGGGTGCTGTCGCACGAGATCCTCAACGGCATAGCCCCTATATCATCCATAACCGAAACCCTGCTTATGCGGGCCGATGGCGACAGCGCCGTGCGTGAAGGGCTGGAGGCCATCAAGGAGTCGAGCGACGGGCTGCGCAGTTTTGTGACTCGCTACAACCATCTTACGCGCGTTGCCCCGGCGTGCCGGGCTGAGTTTGACCTGACCGGCCTCATCAGCAGATGTTGCAGCATGGCAGCCGGCAACGTTAAGGTAAAACTGAACTCACCTCTCCAACCGGCCACCGTCATAGCCGACGAGGGTCAGATACAGCAGGTAATCATCAATCTGCTCAAAAACGCCATCGAGGCCGGAGCCGGCAATATCACGATAAAAATCTCCTTATCAGATGCATCGGCAACAGCCACAGTCATCAACGACGGCGAAGCCATCCCTACAGACGTGGCCTCCAGGATATTTACACCGTTTTATACCACCAAGCGCAACGGTTCGGGCGTAGGTCTCAGTCTCAGCCGGCGCATAATGAAAGAAAACGGCGGCACGCTCACCCTCATGTCAACTGATCCGGTGACATTTGCAATAACATTGCCGCGACCGTAAAAAAAGCGTGACCCCCATAAATGAGAGTCACGCGACGATAGTAATTGTGAATATGTTTCTAAATTGAAAGACGGTGGAGTGTCTCGATAAGCTCGGGCTTAATGGGCTTATCGTTCTTGATAGCCTTGCTGAAAGGCACGTACACTATATCATCGTTACGTATACCGATCATTACATTGCGCTGATCCTCAAGCAGAGCGTCAATAGCGGCCGATCCGAGACGCGAAGCCAGAATACGGTCGGCAGCGGTAGGCGAACCGCCTCGCTGCAGGTGACCGAGAATCGACACACGCACGTCGTAAGCCGGATATTCGTTTTTCACACGCTCAGCCAGACCCATTGCACCGCCGGTGACGGGGCTTTCAGCCACGAGCACTATCGATGAGTTCTTGCTCTTGCGGAAACCGTTCTGGATAAGCTCGGCAAGCTGG
>CAZIPQ010000065.1:5479-13645 GCA_964541165.1 uncultured Muribaculum sp. | reverse complement strand
CAGTCTTGTCGATGCCAACGGGCTTGCCTTCCTCCTCAGGATAGAAGCGGAGGTTCTCGAGCAGGAGTACTTCGCCCGGCTTCAGATTAGCGGCTGCTTCTGCAGCGTTGGCGCAGTCGGGAGCAAATTTCACATCGCGGCCGAGAGCCTTGGCAACGGCATCCTTAATCTGTGAAAGTGACAGCTTGGGATTAACCTTGCCTTTGGGCTTGCCCATGTGTGACATTATGATAAGGCTGCCACCGTCCTCAAGTATTTTTTTGAGGGTGGGGAGGGCGCCGCGTATACGGGTGTCGTCAGTAATGTTGCCGTTTTCATCCAGAGGCACATTGAAGTCTACACGTACGATTGCTTTTTTGCCATCGAAGTTGTAATTGTCAATCTTTTGCATTTCGAAATAATTTTAGTTATGATTATAACACAAATAATGAGGTATTTACCTTTAGAAAACCCTTAAAAATACTAAATCAGGCCACGTTCTTTCATAATGGCTGTCATGGAATCACGCAGTTTGGCGGCCTCACGGGCTGCTGCATCCGCAAAGTCCTCGCCTGACGACGCGAATATGATGCCGCGTGATGAATTGACAAGCAGGCCGCAGTCATCTGTCATGCCGTAACGGCACACTTCCTCAAGACTTCCGCCCTGAGCGCCGACACCGGGCACAAGAAGGAAATTCTCGGGAGCGATAGCGCGGATATCCTCAAACATCTTTCCTTGAGTGGCACCGACAACATACATCATTTCATCAGTACCGGCCCATTTCTGAGAGGTGAGAATGACATTCTCAAACAGGCGCTTTCCGTCAGTATCCTCGATAAGCTGGAAATCATGACTGCCTTTATTGGAAGTCAGAGCAAGCAGGATGACCCATTTGCCTTCATAACCAAGGAACGGGGTCACGCTGTCCTCACCCATATACGGAGCCACCGTAATGGCATCGACATTGATGTGCTCGAAGAAGCTGCGGGCATACATCTTGGATGTATTGCCGATATCTCCTCGCTTCGCATCGGCTATGATAAACTGATCGGGGTATTTGGTCTGGATATAGCGTACAGTCTCCTCAAAAGCAATCCAACCCTCGACACCCATGCTCTCATAGAACGCCAGATTGGGCTTGTAGGCCACTGCATAGGGAGCGGTGGCGTCAATAATGGCCTTGTTGAAAGCGAGCAACGGATTCTCTTCACGGAGCAGATGTTCGGGAAGTTTCTTTATATCAGGATCAAGACCTACACACAGGAATGATCCCTTACGCCTGATGTTTTCTACTAATTCGGTTCTTTTCATTCTTGGATGATTATTTGAGAGGAGAGTTACAACTCTGATTCTTTAAGTTTCTCGGCATTTTCGGCTACGATAAGATGATCGATACAATCCTGAATATCGCCGTCCATGAATGCCGACAGATTATATATCGTATAATTGATGCGATGATCGGTAATACGTCCCTGCGGATAGTTGTAGGTGCGTATTTTTGCCGAACGGTCGCCTGTTGATACCATTGTCTTACGACGTGAGGCTATGTCATCAAGATATTTCTGATGCTCCTTGTCATAAATGAACGTACGCAGACGGCTTAAAGCCCTTTCCTTGTTCTTAGGCTGGTCGCGGGTCTCGGTACACTCGATAAGTATTTCCTCGGTCTCGCCTGAATTAGGATTTTTCCAGAAATAGCGCAGGCGCACACCCGACTCGACCTTGTTCACGTTCTGGCCGCCGGCACCACCGCTTCGGAAGGTATCCCACTTGATTTCACCTTCATTTATCTCGACATCAAATTCTTCAGCTTCTGGAAGTACGGCCACCGTTGCGGCTGACGTGTGTACGCGACCCTGAGTCTCGGTAGCCGGTACACGTTGTACTCGGTGTACGCCACTCTCATATTTCAGTATGCCATAGACACCTTCACCGGTGACGGAAAACACGATTTCTTTGAAGCCGCCGGCAGTGCCTTCGTTGAAACTTGTCACGGCGACGTTCCATCCCTTTGATTCGCAGTATTTGGTGTACATCTTGAAGAGATCGCCGGCAAAGATCGCAGCCTCGTCACCTCCTGTACCACCACGAATCTCGACAATCGCATTTTTTCCGTCCTCAGGATCAGCAGGTATAAGGAGCAGCTTGATACGTTCCTCGAGTTCCGGGATTTTTGAGGATGCCTCGTCAAGTTCATCTTTAGCCATAGCGCGTAATTCCTCGTCGCTTTCCGAGTCGAGTACTTCACGCGCTTCAGCTATATTATCAAGCAGGGTACGGTAGGCCCGCGTGGCCGATGTCAGCTTTTCAAGGTCCTTATATTCCTTGGTAAGCCTTACGTAACGCTTCATGTCGCTGATAACGGCCGGATCGGTGATGAGAGTACTTACCTCCTCGAAGCGTGCTTCGATACCATCCAGACGTGCGAGTAAAGAATTTTCGGCCATGTATAATCTTATTTTTCCGCGAAGTTACGAAATTCTTGCCAATTTGCAGGATGAAAATTAAGCATAAATGAGTACTTTTGTAGCTAAATTTAGTAAAAATTGACCATGGCAAGGAAAAAGAAAGAGCTTCCTGTATTGAAAGATATTACTATCGCAGATGTGGCTGCTGAAGGCAATTCCATAACCCGCGTCGATGACATGGTGGTATTTGTACCTTATGGAGCGCCCGGCGATGTAGTCGACATAAGACTTACGAAGAAGAAAAAGAGTTATGCGGAGGGTGTGATCGCTGAACTTAAGAAGCCCGGTGAAATACGTATCGAGCCACGCTGCTCGCATTTTACCGTATGCGGAGGCTGTCGCTGGCAGCATCTGCCCTATGAATTTCAGCTTGCCTGCAAGCAGCGTCAGGTCAAGGACTGTATTCAGCGCATAGCCAAGGTCGAAGCCCCTGAGATAACACCAATTCTCGGCTCGGAAAACATCTGGGAATACCGCAATAAGATGGAATACACTTTTTCAAACAAAAAGTGGCTTACCTACGAGCAGCTTAATTCGGGCGAGGAGTTCAGCGACCGTGATGCCGCCGGTTTCCATATATCGGGTGCATTTGACAAGGTCCTTGATATCGACCGCTGCTATCTACAGGATGATCTGGGTAACAGGATCCGACTTTTTATAAAGGATTACGGCAAGGCTCACGGATATACCTTCTATGATCTGCGTGCCCAGCAGGGGCTGTTGCGTACGCTGATGCTGCGTATTGCCTCGACAGGCGAGGTGATGGCGGTGATGGTGTTCGGTGCCGACGAGCCTGATAAGATCAATGAACTGATGACGGCGGTAAAAGAAAATTTCCCTGAGATCACATCATTGCTCTATGTCATAAACCTGAAGGTTAACGACACCATAGGTGATCAGGAAGTCATCACCTTCAGCGGACGTGACTATATCGAGGAGGAGATGGAGGGCCTGAAGTTTCGCGTAGGGCCTAAGTCGTTTTACCAGACAAATTCGCGTCAGGCCTACACTCTGTATAAAGTTGCCCGCGATTTCGCAGACTTGTCAGGCAATGAACTGGTATATGACCTCTATACCGGTACCGGCACTATTGCCAATTTTGTTGCCCGTCAGGCTTCACATGTCATCGGTATCGAATATGTGCCTGAGGCAATTGCCGATGCTAAGGTCAATTCACAAGTCAACGGTATCACAAACACCGAGTTTTTTGCCGGCGACATGAAAGACATCCTGACTGATGACTTTATTGCTGAGCATGGCCGTCCTGATGTGATGATCGTTGATCCGCCACGTGCCGGTATGCATGAGGATGTTGTCAAGGTCATCCTGAATGCCGAGCCGCGCACTATTGTGTATGTAAGCTGCAATCCGGCGACACAGGCCCGCGATCTCGCCATGCTTGACTCAAAATACAAACTGGTGGCCATTCAGCCGGTCGACATGTTTCCGCACACTGCCCATGTCGAGAATGTCGTAAAACTTATTCGCCGGTAACAGGACCCCGGCCTGCTGCGATTGATGAATTGTAGTAGGCCGGATCACCGGTAACTTCGCGGCCTATGAATGGCGGTAGCGTAAAAGTTGCGTCAGGATCGGGCAATTCTATTTCGGCTACGGTAAGGCCGTCGCACGGCGAGTGAAACTCGTCGACCTCCCAGTCATAACCATCAAAGGGTACAATATAGCGGGTCTTGCTGACTATAATTCCTGTTGCGAGTTTTGACAGCAACTCACGTGCATCACTGACAGGTATTTCATATTCCCATTCATCGCGCTCACTGCCGTTATTAAGGCCTTTGAGCGTCAGGTAGGCATGATCACCTTTCAGCCTCACACGCACCACAGCGCGCGGATCAACTGACAGATAGCCCTGCGAAATCTCAATGTTGCAGGAACTTAAGTTACGGTAAAGAGTGTTAATAACCAGGAATTTACGCTCTATCTCCTTTGCCATACAATGAAAAACTTAAATAAAATATTTAACTTTGCAAAGTTATAATTGTTTAGTAATACAGAAGGTATAATTAATTATAAAATAATTGAATATCATACATTCACTTGGAAAGTACGTGTTGGCGTTGATCTGTCTTGCAGCGGTAGCTACCGCCGCACATGCTCAGACACGTTTTATCAAGGGTATTGTGATAGACTCGCTGTCGCGTGAAAGTATTCCCTATACGGCTTTGTTTGTCAACGGTACCGGAGGCGGGGTATTGGCCGACGGTGACGGACGCTTTACCGTAGCGGTTCCGACCACTCCCGATACGCTGAGGGTTTCAGTGATGGGATATTCGATAAAAAAGATACCTACGGCATCGCTTCGCAAAGGCAACGTGACCATAGAGCTGCTTCCGACCGGTGTACAGCTTTCGGAAGTAATCGTCAAGCCTAAAAAGGAGAAATACAGCAAGAAAAACAATCCTGCCGTGGATCTGCTTAACCGTATCCGTAATTCCCGGGATATCAATGACCCGTATCGTCATGATTATTACAACTATGACAAGTATGAGCGTATATCGGTAGCTGTAAATGATTTTGATCCTGACGGCAATTACTCCTGGCTCGGTGATAAGTTCAAATTTCTGAAGAACTATGTTGACACTTCGGAGATGACCGGGCGGCCGATTCTTAACTTCATGATAAAGGAGAAGAAAAGCGATGTCAATTACAGCAAGTCGGCAGGGCGTGAACGCGAGACAGTGAAAGCCGCACGACAGGACGGGCTCGAAAATCTGCAAGGCGATACGGAGGCATCCCGTAAGATGCTTGAGGATGTATTCCGTGAGGTTGACATATACAGCAACGATATCACGTTGCTTCAAAACCGGTTTGTAAGTCCGTTGTCACGCATCGCTGCCGATTTCTACAAATACTACATCTCCGATACCGTTGTCATTGAGGGGGACAGTTGCATTGAATTGAGCTTTGTGCCTCATACTCCTGAGACATTCGGTTTTATCGGAAAACTGTTTGTTGTCAAGGATGATCCGGGATTGATGGTGAAGCGTGTGATCATGCACATGCCTCACACTATCAATGTCAACTTTCTGGATGCGATAACCATAAGGCAGGAGTATGCGAAGGCCGACGATGGGACTCGCCTGAAAACCAGCGATGACATGACCGTCGAACTGTCGCTTATGCCCGGACTTCCCAAGATGTATGCCCGACGGCGCACTGCTTATGACGGATTTAACTTTGACCGGCCTGACGATATGACCGTGTTCAGCTATGATCAGCCTGTCAGGATAATGGATGACGCTGACACGTATGATGACGAATATTGGTCGGCCTCACGCACCGTGCCGCTCGATAACGGGGAGGCGAGGGTCAACGATATGATGAATGATCTCCATAAGGTGCCGTTATATTACTGGACTGAGCGTACGGTCAAGCTGATAGCCGATGGATATATTCCTACCGGTAAGCCGAGCAAGTTTGATATCGGCCCTATCACTTCATTTCTGTCATTCAATACCGTGTCAGGAATGCGTCTGCGCGCAGGTGGTATGACTACCGCCGCTTTGTCGCCGCGATGGTTCGGCAGGGGATATGCCGCTTATGGTTTAAAAAGCCATAAATGGGAATACAGCGCTGAGCTTGAGTATTCTTTCAATGATAAAAAATACCATCCGCGTGAATTCCCCATCCATTCGCTGCGCCTTATATCGCTGTATGAGCTGGATCAGTTAGGTCAGAAATACACGGCGGCCATGAATGACAACTTCTTCATGTCATGGAAGCGTATGGAGGATACACGTGTCACTTACCGCCGCGCGCAGCAGCTGGAATATAATCTTGAGCTGAACAATAATTTCTCAGTAAGGGCGGCTGCCGTATACGAAAGACAGGAGAGTACGCCGTGGATACCGTTTGTCAACGGTTACGGACAATCGTTCTCCCATTACAATGAGGCCATGCTTGAGCTTAATCTACGGTATGCTCCCGGTGAGAAGTTCATTCAGCGCCGCAACGACCGTATTAGGCTCAATTTTGACGCTCCAATAATGGAGTTGAGCCATGTCTATGCTCATAAGGGATTTCTCGGAAGTAAGTATGATATCAACCGCACGGAGTTCAGGGTATTCTACCGGTTGTGGCTTTCGGCTTTCGGATATATAAATATTGTGGCTAAGGGAGGACATTCATGGGCTGCATCGCCGTATATGAATCTGCTGCTCCCTAATGCCAATATCACTTATATAACTCAGCCGGAAAGCTTCGCATTGATGAATCCTCTGGAGTTTGTCAATGACACCTACGGACTGGTGGATATAAAATATCGTCTTAACGGACTTATCCTTAACAGAATCCCGCTGATAAAGAAGCTGAAGCTGCGTGAGGTGGCTGCTTTCAGGGCTCTTTGGGGACATCTGAGCAAGCGTAACAATCCGGCTTATAATCCTGAACTGATCGCTTTCCCGACCGACGTGCATCCGACACCGATGACCGGCACACCTTATATGGAGGCAAGTGTCGGCGTGGAAAATATCCTCAGCATCTTCTCCATCGAGTCAGTATGGAGGTTGAGTTATCGTCATACTCCTGATGCTCCTGACTGGGGAATAAGAGTCGGCTTCCATGTTGCCTTCTGACCCGGCTCACTCCGGCGCTTATTTGCGCGGAGTGAGGGGTGAGATGTAGTAGGTATAGGAATAATCCGATGCATTAAGGCGATAAGGCTTGTGAGGAGGACGTCCCCAGCTGTTGTCACCGCCTAATCCGCGCTGAACGAGATCCACATTGAGATATACCTGATTGCGGTCGCGCACGACATCGCTGTTGTGGCGCTGGCCTTTATTGAATCCCGGATCGATGCTTTCTGCCGTGAAGTCGAGGGCCGTGACGTTAAGCGGCTGCTGCCCCCATACTTTTATGCCATATCCGGAGTCGTTGGTCAGAGTGGCCCATCGTACATCAGTCTTATTGCCACTTTCCTGAGGACGGATGTAGGGATAGTACTGGTCGGCAACTTTCCCATCCCATATTCCCATGAATGAGGCAGTATTGCGGTCGCTGTAATTTTCCCATGGACCACGGCCATACCAACTGAAGTTATCGTAGGATTTCGGTAACGCCATCCTCATTCCGAAACGCATCATTTCAGGAACCTGTCTGTCCTTGTGCCAGTCAGCTTTTACCTTGACAGTTCCGTCAGGGTAGATGGTATAGGTATTTGTATATGCCGAGCCTCCGGCATCAGGCAAAGTATATCGTGCCGTGATCATTACAGAATCTCCGGCTGTCACCATTTCAGGATCACCGTTTATGCGTTTGTTGTAAGCCGCGGCACGCCATACATTGAGATTGCGGTGGGCGTTATTGCCCCAGTCGTTGTCGGTCGGAGCTCGCCAGAAGTCAGGAGCGGGGCCATTATTGATGACGCGGCGGCCGTCAACTGTATAGCTCTCCATATTGCCGTTGTGGCGGCTGAACGTCATTTCGGCATTACCGGCTTTGATTGTCCAGCGATCGGAGGTAGAGATTACTTCAGGACATTTTCCCTTGACTGAATGTGAAATTCCGTTGCGACCTTCGGCAATGGCAAACTGCTCACGGGCTACCTCATGTCCTGCAGGAATAATTGTATTCCCATTGCGCTGACGGGCATATACTGACAGGTAGACATCGTTAACTCCTTCAGGAAGTAGTTCAGTCAGGCACGGGATTTTAACGACGGCTGTTTGTCCCGGTGCGACATTCAGTGTCGGCAGTT
>CAZIPQ010000065.1:0-5379 GCA_964541165.1 uncultured Muribaculum sp. | reverse complement strand
TAGCCCCAGTATGGATGGCCGTTTTCGTCTTTAGTAAGAATACCCTGATCTACCCAGTCCCAGATGAAACCGCCCTGCATGTGGGGTGATGAACGGATTATATCAAAATACTCCTGGAAGTTGCCCGAACTGTTACCCATGGCGTGAGCATATTCGCACATTATGTAAGGGCGTGTCACGTCGGTTCGTGCAGCATATTGGGCCATCGATTCAACCGAAGGATACATAGGACATACGATATCGGTGTTATCATTCTCACGTGCCGGTTCATACTGCACCGGTCGTGAGCTGTCAGAATCCTTTATCATCCGGTAAGCTTCGTCAAATACCGGTCCGTTGGCACTCTCGTTGCCAAGGCTCCATGTAATTACCGACGGGTGATTCTTGTCACGCTGTATCAGCAGCAGTTCGCGGTCAAGGATAGCATCCCGGAAATCGGGAGATACGGCAGGATGCTTCGGATTGTTTCGCCAGTCGCGCTCTCCGGTTCCGAATCCATGACATTCGACATTGGCTTCGTCCACGACATATAGACCGTACTGGTCACACAATTCATACCACTGCGGAGCCTGTGGATAATGACTTGTGCGGACGGCATTGATATTGTGGCGCTTCATTGTGCGTATATCTTCCACTCGCATCGCGCTGTCCATGACGTGGCCTGTCAGAGGATGATGCTCATGGAGATTCACGCCGTGTATCTCAACCGGTGAGCCATTGACCATAAGCTGAGCATTTTTTATCTCTATGCGGCGGAATCCTACACGTGAAGATGTGGCTTCGATCACTTTGCCTGACTTATCCGAAAGGGTAATTACCGCGGTATAAAGATTCGGATGCTCGGCATCCCATTTGGCCACATTTTTAACCGTAGCACCTAAATTGACATTCGCGGTAGCATCTGCCGGCAAGGTCACATGCCGGGACTGGCGTGACACGACTTTTCCATTGGCATCATACAGGTCAACGGCAAGTTTTACGTCTGACGGTGTGTCGTCATAATTCCTAAGTTGCACATCGGCTCCGAATACACCGTTGCGATAGCGGTTGTCAAGATCCTGAGTGATCGTAAAGTCTTGAATACGCTGTGGTGCGGTGGAATAAAGATAGACATCACGGTCAATGCCTGAAAGACGCCAGAAATCCTGATCCTCCAGATATGATCCGTCAGTCCAGCGATACACCTCACAGGCGATACTATTTTCACCGGGAACAATATACTCAGTAATATCAAATTCAGCGGGATTTTTAGTGCTCTGAACGTAGCCTGCCTTCTTGCCGTTGATCCATACGTACATTCCGGCTGTCGAACCGTCGAAATGAAGATATACGCGGCGACCGTCCCATGACTGCGGGATCGTGAATTTGCGCCGGTAGCTCCCTACTGGATTATCATCATGGGGTACAAAGGGTGGATTGCAGGGAAATACATACCGGGTATTGGAATAAACCGGAGTGCCGTAGCCCTGTATCTCCCAGTTGGAGGGTACTGTTATATGATCCCAACGGGAATCATCGAAATCCGGTTTATAAAAGTCGGCCGGGCGGCTGTCCGGAGCAGGGGAGAAGTGGAAACGCCAATCCCCGTTAAGGCTCATGAAATAAGGAGAGGAGGCATGATGTCCGGCAAGGGCCTGCTCCGATGTCGGATAGGGATAAGCGGTTGCGCGCGGATACTCGCGCCCGGAAGCAAATACACGTGAGTTTTCCCACTCATCGGCCATACACGTCAGCGTGACGGTAAGCGCCGCTATCGAAAGTAAAATCGTCTTTTTCATATTTAATGGTTAACCGGTGTAAATTTATTAAATTTTTAGAAAATAGCGAAATGTTTTCCTATAGGATATAGATAGGCCGGAAAATGAACATTACCCGATCACTGTCGTTATAATTATAAAAACATAACAAGATAAGTAAAATGAAAAAGATAGGTATTTTTTACGGATCAAGCACCGGCATGACTGCTGAGGTAGCCGAAGAGATTGCAAAGCAACTTGGAGTGTCGGCATCTGATGTTCACAATGTGGCAAAGTCAGCACCATCGGATATTGCCGACTATGATGTCTTGTTGTTTGGCTGTTCTACCTGGGGTAATGGCGAGCTTCAGGATGACTGGTATGACTTTATAGACGGTCTTGAGGGAATCTCTCTCCAAGGCAAGAAAGTCGCCCTGTTCGGTTGTGGTGACGAGACAATGCGCGACACATTCTGTGGAGCGATAGGTGAGATTTACAACCGCCTGCAGCCATCAGGAGCCGAGTTCATAGGTTCGTATGACGCCAATGTATATGACTTTGACAATTCACCGGCATTTATCGACGGCGTTTATGTGGGTCTTTGTCTTGACCAGGTCAATAAGGAAGAGCTTACCCCTGACCGCATTAAGGGTTGGGTTGAAAAAATTAAGACCGAAATGTAATCAGCAACTCTGTTGCACGGTGGTATGACCTGTTCCCGTGAGTGGAGGTTATTACCCGATTACTTAGGCTATATACGGAGGGATTATGTGTATCCACATAAATTCCTCCGTTCAGGTATTTATACGCGTCATATTTTTTAGTACTTTTGCACAATAATGAAAGGAAAGTAATGTCGGGAATTGCAAAAACCAATGCCGCACGTCTGCTTGACCGTGCCAAAATAGCGTATACTCTTGTTCCGTATACTGTTGATGAAAACAACCTTGCCGCCGATCATGTCGCTGAGGAGCTTGGCGAGGATATCAACCGTGTGTTCAAGACTCTTGTATTACACGGCGACAGGAGCGGTTACTTTGTATGTGTAATTCCCGGGAATATGGAGGTCGACCTGAAGGCTGCCGCTAAGGTAGCCGGTGCAAAAAAGGCCGAGATGATCCACATGAAGGAATTGCTTCCGTTGACGGGATATATTCGCGGAGGTTGTTCGCCGATCGGCATGAAAAAGAGTTTTCCCACATATTTTCATTCAACGGCCATGGATTTCGATACGATATTTGTCAGCGCCGGAGTGCGTGGTCTGCAGCTGGAAATAGCTCCCGGAGATCTGATTTCATACGTCCGTGGAGAGGTTGCCGATATCGCGGTCCCGATGGAATAATTATTATTGCTTAAGTTGGATATGAATACTATTGGACAGATATACAGGCTCACTACATTCGGTGAGTCACACGGAGTGGCTGTAGGTGGCGTGATTGACGGCATGCCGGCCGGCGTCGCAATAAATCTCGATGAAATACAGCATGAACTTGACCGCCGCAGGCCGGGGCAGTCAGATATCGTCACTGCACGTGATGAAAAAGACCGTATCAAGGTGCTCAGCGGACTTATGGACGGTATGACGACAGGCACACCGATAGGCTTCTATGTAGAGAATTCCAATCAACATTCATCCGACTATGACAACATGCGCCATACTTTCCGGCCATCGCATGCCGATTACACTTATACGGTGAAATATGGTGTGCGTGATCACCGGGGTGGCGGACGTTCATCGGCACGCGAGACCATAGCGCGGGTTGCCGGCGGAGCATTTGCACGGCAGGCTCTTAAGCAGCTCGGAATAGACGTATATGCATATACTTCACAGATCGGCGACATATCACTTGACAAAGATTACACTGCGTATGACCGCACGCTGATCGAGACTAATGCCGTGCGGTGTCCTGATCCTGAAATTGCAGCCAGGATGTATGACCTTGTAAGAAAGGTAAAAGGTGAGGGCGATACCATAGGAGGCGTGATAACCGGTGTGATAACCGGTGTTCCTGCCGGACTCGGTGAGCCTGCATTCGGTAAACTTCACGCAATGCTCGGCGGAGCCATGTTGAGTATAAATGCCGCCAAGGGATTCGATTATGGCATGGGGTTTGCCGGAGCCGGTAAGCGCGGCAGTGAGATGCTCGATCGGTTTACCGTTGATTCCGAAGGACATGTGAGCACTCTTACAAATCACTCGGGTGGCATACAGGGTGGTATATCCAATGGTATGGATATATATTTCCGAGTGGCATTCAAGCCTGTTGCCACACTGTTGATGGAGGTTGATACAATCACTGACGGTGGTGATCCTACCGTGCTGAAGGCACGCGGACGTCATGATCCCTGTGTATTGCCACGTGCCGTACCGATTGTAGAGGCTATGGCCGCTATGACTGTGCTTGATGCCTATCTGCTAAACAAAACCACCCGACTTTGAGCTTATACCGCGATTTCGGTCAGTTTCTGAAAGAACACTTTGACTGTAAGGTACAAAAAATATCAGTCAATGCGGGTCTGTCATGTCCTAACCGTGACGGTACTGTTGGGACTGGAGGTTGTACATACTGCAACAACAGGTCATTCAATCCCGATTATTGCCGACCGGCCGATGGAGTAAGCCGACAACTGGAGGAGGGGAAGCGATTTTTTTCGCGTAAATATCCTGACATGAAATATCTGGCCTATTTCCAGGCTTACACGAGTACTCACGCTGAAATAGAGCGGTTGAAGGCGATGTATGAGGAAGCTCTGAATGTGCCGGATATCGTGGGCATTATCATTGGAACCCGTCCGGACTGTATGCCTGACAGTCTGCTGGATTATCTTGAAGAATTATCCCGTCGTACTTTCGTGATGGTTGAATATGGAGCTGAGAGCTGTCATGATTCCACACTGAGACTTATCAACCGCTGTCATACATGGGATTGTACCGTTGATACGGTGAGACGTACCGCAGCGAGGGGCATATTTGTAGGCCTTCATCTTATAATGGGTTTACCGGGTGAGGACGAGGCGATGATGCTTGCTACAGTCGATGAGATATCGAAACTGCCGATTGACTCTGTTAAATTCCACCAGTTGCAACTTATTAGGGGAACGCGGATGGCGTCAGACATTGAAGCGGGGCTTTATGACGTGTGTCGGTTTACGGTCGACAGTTATATTGACCTGTGCGTAAAGATCGTCAGGCGCATCAATCAGGCAATCGCAATCGAACGTTTCACCAGTCAGTCGCCGGCCGAGCTTTTGATAAGCCCGCGGTGGGGACTGAAAAACCATGAGTTTACTGACCGCCTTAATAAAGCGCTTAAAGCAAGTATATAAAAAGGGGCCGACATTTATTGCCGACCCCTTTCATCATCATTATAATTACGAATTAAATTGCATCATTCGTCAGTGTTGGTCTCAGCATAAGCCTTAAGCAGCTTTTCCTGTACGTCGCCCGGAACGAGTTCGTAAGACGAGAACTTCATTGTGAACGAAGAGCGGCCACCGGTAATTGAGCTGAGGGCAGTCGAGTAGGATGACATTTCCTTCAATGGTACACGGGCTGAGATCTTCTCGAAGCCGTTGTCACTCTCCATACCCATGATTATTGCACGTCGTCCCTGAAGATCGCTCATCACATCACCCATGACGT
>CAZIPQ010000064.1:0-13755 GCA_964541165.1 uncultured Muribaculum sp. | reverse complement strand
CGCTTGCCATAGGCTATTCTTCTCACGGTGCGCTGCACCGTCCAACGCCGCTAACGCGGCTAAAGCCCACGGATCGACTTCAGCGCGTCGCGCAGACTGTCAAGCGCGCCTGTAAGCACGCTTCTCGGCGCTGCCACATTCAGACGCATGAAACCCTCACCGCCGGGACCGAACATCTCGCCGTCATTGAGCGCAAGATGAGCCTTGTTGACAAAGAGATCCACAAGCGCGTCATGATCCAGACCGAGACCGCGACAGTCGAGCCATACAAGGAATGATGCATCGGGCTTACGCGGCTTTATGCCGGGCAGATACTCCGCACAATAGGACTCCACATATCGGATGTTATCCTCGACATAGGCCAGCATCTGACGGCGCCACGCATCCCCTTCAGGGGAATAAGCGGCTATTGTCGCTATCGGCGCGAACAATGTAGGCTCATGCAGCTCATTGGCTTCAAGCCACGAATAAAACTTCTGACGCAGCTTATCATCAGGCACGATGGCATAGGAGCTTACCACTCCGGGGATATTGAAAGTCTTGGATGGTGCGGCAAACGTGATGGAACACTTCGCAGCCGCTTCCGACACGGATGCAAACGGCACGTGCCTCTTTCCCCACAGGGCCATGTCACTGTGGATCTCATCGGAAATTACGATGAGGTTGTGCTCTACGGCAAAATCCGCGAGCCGGGCAAGAGTATCGCGGCTCCATATTGTGCCACCCGGATTATGAGGATTGGCCAGTATCAGCAGACGGCATTTTTCATCGGTTATCTTGGCCAGATTATCAAAGTCCATCGAATAGGTACCGTCAGGATTCTCGATAAGCGGATTGTAGACCACCTCACGGCCATTTCCTTCCGGCACCAGTCTGAACGGATGATATACCGGCGGCTGAATGATTATCTTCTCATCAGGCTTCACAAACAGGTTGATCACCATGCCTATGCCCTTGACTATACCGGGAATGAATGACAGCCATTCAGGCTTGATCTCATAATTGTGGCGCATACGGTGCCAGTCGATGATGGCCTGACGATAGGCGGGTGGCTCCACCGTGTAGCCCAGTATCGGATGCTCCAGACGGGCTTTGAGCGCATCCATGATAAACTTCGGGGTGGCAAAGTCCATGTCGGCCACCCAAAGAGGCGTAAGGTCGGCTCGGCCGTAACGTTCGGCAAGCACGTCGGTCTTGAGCGCACCGGTGCCGGTACGGTCGATGACCGTGTCAAAATCGTATAATTCAACCATTGTACAGGGTCATTACTTTGATTTTTGCGCAGTCTCAATTGCCTGCACAAGGTCCTCCATGATATCATCCACATCTTCCAGACCTACTGACAGGCGTATCAGGCGCGGTGATATATCCATAGCCTCACGCTGCTCGGGGGTAAGCGGGCCGAAGATGGTGCTGGCGGGATGTATGGCGAGTGTGCGGTTGTCAAACAGGTTGGTGGCGCGCTTCACAAGCTTCAGGGCGTTGATAAAACGGTAGCACTCCTCCTCAGACGCAAGATCAAATGTGATCATGGCACCGAATGTACCGCCAAACTGATCACGGCAGGCGGCATGATAAGGATTGTCCTCCAGTCCGGGATAATTTACGGTAATGCCGGGCACCTTGCTCAGACGCCGGGCCACCTCCATGGCATTGGCATGCTGCATGGCATAGCGGGCAGCCAGGTTCTCGAGGCCGAGAGTCATCATGTAGGCAACCTGAGGAGTCATGTAGGCACCCATGTTGAGCAGCATCTCCTTACGCATGCACCGCTGGAAGTCAGCGATGGTGCCGTAATCGATGATAAGACCGCCTATCGAAGTGGCGCCGCCTGAGATATACTTGGTGCTTGACACGACCTCCACATCAATGCCGAGTCCCTTTGCCTCGAAGCATGTAAAGGGTATCATGGTAGTATCGGCCATCACCGGAACACCCTTGGCATGGGCGATGTCGGCAAGACGGCGTATGTCGGCGACCTCCATCTGCGGATTGGTCATTATCTCAAGGAAAAGACAGCATGTGTCATCATCAAGGGCTTTCTCCACCTCAGCGGGGTTTGTAAGATCACAGAACTCCGTGCGCACGCCGAAACGCGACAGCGTGTTGACCAGCAGCATGTATGTATTGCCGAAAAGATGGGTCGAGGTAACAATCTTTTTTCCGGCACCGGCTACAGCCATAAGGGCATTGGCTATCGCGGCCATGCCTGAATTAACGGCAACCACGTCACGCGCTCCGGTAAGCTCCTTAACCTTATTTTCAAAATATATTACCGTCGGATTGGTGACACGTGAATAATCGGGCAAATCACTGCGGCCACAGAAAGAATCGGCCATTTCATCGGCGTTCTCAAACTCATAGGCAACTGCATTATATACGGGCATACCGAGTGCTCCGTAAGGATCACGGCGCTGATAGGCGTGATGAATGGCTTTAGTCTGCTTTTTCATTATGTTATATCGTTAATGATGCGCGAATTTACTGATTTTCGTTGAGCCCACGCAAAAAATAAATTACTTTTGCTAAAAAATAAATCATCATGACAATCATTGACGAGTGGCAAAAAGATCTTGATGCCGTTGCAAGACCCGAAAAAATCGCGGTTTTATCAGGCTTTTTCAAAACCGGACCCGGCGAATATGGCGAAGGTGACCGGTTTATCGGAGTAACCGTCCCTGACAACCGCAGCGTGGCGCGCCGGTATGCAAGCCAGCCTGTCGAAGTGTTCAACGCCATGCTAATGAGTCCTGTGCATGAACATCGGCTGAGCGCATTACTGGCGATGGTTCACAGTTACGAACGATCGCGCGATCCTGAACGCCGCAGCGCCATCATCGACACGTATGTGGCCAATGTGGAACGCTGCAACAACTGGGATCTTGTCGATCTGTCGGCCCCGCAGATCATCGGGCGTGAGATAACGGAAGGGCGTCTGGGAGAAATCCATGCCTGGCTGAGTGCGTCGCCATTGCTGTGGGCGAGGCGCATCGCGGTGGTGTCCACCTTATGGCCCGTTATGAAACATCGCAGGACGGAGGAGGCGCTCAACGAGTGTCAGGCTCACGTCACTGATCCGGAACCCCTCATGCACAAGGCAGTCGGCTGGGTGCTCAGGGAGGTAGGTAAGAAAGACACGGATGCCCTGTTACGGTTTCTTGAGGACAACATCCACCGGATGTCGGCCACGACGCTAAGCTATGCCACTGAAAAGCTCACCAAGGAGGAGCGTAAGTCATGGCAACAGCGCCGTAAACACTTTGCCGCAAAATGACGTTATGTAGAAAACATTTTACATTAAAATTATGAAAGTACTTGTCATAAACTGTAGCCCGCATCTTCAGGGATGTACCGACCGTGCTTTGCGCGAAGTAGAAGATACTCTTCACTCTTTCGGAGTAGAGACAACCCGTCTCAATATCGGAAATAAGAATATCCGTGGCTGTATAGGCTGCAATTACTGCCGCCAGCACGGCAAATGTGTATTTGATGACGAGGTAAACGCCACCGCACCGCTATTGGCCGAGGCCGACGGCATGATTGTCGGCACTCCGGTATATTATGGAGGTGCCAACGGTCAGAGCCACTCCTTCCTCGACCGCCTCTTCTACAGCACAAGCGGCACAATTGACAAGACTATGAAGGTCGGCGCGACAGTGGTGTCATCGCGCCGCGCCGGCTCAACGTCGGCATTCGACGACCTCAACAAATATTACACCATAAGCGCCATGCCAGTAGTGTCAAGCACCTACTGGAACGAGGTACACGGTTTTACCGCCGAGGATGTCGAGGATGACGCCGAAGGCCTTCAGACCATGCGAAATCTCGGCCGCAACATGGCATTCCTGATAAAGGCGATAGGCGACGCCCGTGAAAAGAGCGGCATCCCGCAGCAGGAACGCGGATCATTCACAAGTTTCCATACGGAAGGATAAGCGTTTGTCAACAATAATCCACCGGGACGAAATATTTTGCAATATTTTGCCACAAATGTTTGTGATTATAAAAATTATACCTAAATTTGCCACAAGAAATCACGAATGATGAAAAGTATATCTACATACAACCGCTATTGGTGGCGCATCGGTTACGATAATCGATGGCACAAGTAGTGTATGTAGAACTACGATTTACTACAAGACAGAAAACCTAATAAAACCGAGAAGCCGTCGATACCATTTCGATGGCTTTTTTTATTTATACGGATAACAACCAAAACAACATAACCATCATAATGCAACAGTTTGATCATGATGCACTGCCGGTCAATGATGCCGGATTTTACGGACGCTTCGGAGGCGCCTACATCCCCGAGATACTCCACAGGAGTGTTGAAAATCTGAAAGAAGCTTTTTACAGCAACGTCAACGAGCCTGAGTTTCGCAATGAATTCGCATCATTGCTGCGCGACTATGTAGGACGTCCCTCTCCATTGTATTACTCGGCCAACCTGAGCCGTAAATACGGCGCTAAGATATATATCAAGCGCGAGGACCTCAACCACACGGGAGCACACAAGATAAACAATGCCATCGGACAGGCTCTTCTGGCAAAACGCATGGGTAAAACCCGTATTCTGGCGGAGACCGGCGCAGGACAGCACGGTGTGGCTACGGCTACCGTATGCGCTCTGCTGGGCCTTGAATGTAAGGTCTATATGGGTGCGCTCGATGTGGAGCGCCAGCAGCCCAATGTTCAGCGCATGCAGATGCTCGGAGCAGAGGTTATCCCTGTCACATCAGGCAACATGACCCTTAAGGACGCCACCAACGAGGCCATCCGCGCGTGGTGCAGCGATCCCGAGAGCTTCTATGTGATAGGCAGTGTCGTGGGTCCTCACCCCTACCCTGAGATGGTGGCCTACTTCCAGTCGATGATAAGCGAGGAGATACGCAGCCAGTTGCTTGAAAAGGAAGGCCGTGAGACACCTGACTATGTGATAGCGTGCATCGGCGGCGGCAGCAACGCCGCCGGAGCCTTCTACCACTTCATCAAGGAGCCTTCGGTAAAGCTCATCGCCGCCGAAGCGGGAGGCCTGGGAAGCGATACCGATAAAACGGCGGCGACAATGTCGGCCGGAAGCGAAGGCATCATACACGGCTCACGCACCATGCTCATGCAGACCGAGGACGGACAGATTATCGAGCCCTACTCCATCTCGGCAGGTCTGGACTACCCCGGAATTGGCCCTCTTCACGCACATCTCGCCACCACCGGCCGTGTAAAGGTGATACCGGTCAATGACGACGAGGCCCTGAAAGCAGCCTTTGACCTTACCCGTATGGAAGGCATCATACCGGCTCTTGAATCGGCCCATGCGGTTGCTATCCTCGACAAGATGTCGTTCAATCCCGATGACGTGGTGGTCATCAATCTGTCAGGCCGAGGCGACAAAGACATGCTTACATACATGAAACATAAAGACAAATTTCTGCAATAATATCGAGCCATGCTACATCATATCAATGTAATATCACGCGTAATTCCGGCCGACATGTCAACGCCGGTAGGCATCTACCTCAAGATACGCGACCTGTTTCCAATGTCAGCGCTTCTCGAGAGCTCCGACTACCACACCTCCCAGAATTCAGTAAGCTATATCGGTGTCAATCCAATTGGCTCGTTCACGGTAGCCCATGAAAAGATTACCGCGGCATGGCCCGACGGAACGGTCACCGTCACTCCCGTCACTCCGGAAGTCGATGTTGTGAAAGCGCTTAAGGAATACATCGAATCCTATCAGATCACAGGCGACAAGGCTAACGACGTCAACGGCCTGTTTGGCTACACCGCCTATGACGCGGTACGTTACTTCGAAAAAGTCAATATTACCAAGCCGGTCAAGGAACTTGACGGAATTCCCGATCTGAAATATGTACTTTACCGCCATATTATACGTGTCAATCACTACAAGAGCCAGATGACTGTCTACGAGCATCTGCTTCCCGGCGAGGAGTCGACCATAGATGAGATTGTCAGCGTGATGAACAATAACAATGTGGCCCAATATCCGTTTGCCGTCAGCGGAGAGGCAACATCATCGATCACCGACGATGAATACAAGGACATGGTGCGCCGCGGTATAGGCCATGCGCTGCGTGGCGATGTATTCCAGATCGTGCTGTCACGCCGCTTCTCACAGAAATACACCGGTGACGACTTCAATGTGTACCGTGCCTTACGGTCGGTTAACCCGTCACCCTATCTGTTTTACTTTGACTTCGGCGATTTCAGGGTGTTCGGCTCTTCTCCCGAAACCCATCTGCGTGTCAGCGGCAATACAGCCTATATCGACCCTATCGCCGGAACATTCCGCCGAACAGGCGATGATGCCCGCGACCATGAGCTCGCACAGGCACTCCTCAACGATGAGAAGGAAAACGCCGAACATGTGATGCTCGTCGACCTGGCCCGCAATGACCTCAGCCGTGGCGGCGGACGCGTGGAAATAGATTTCCTGCGCCAGATACAGTATTATTCGCATGTGATCCACATGGTGTCGAGGGTCAAGGCTACGCTGCCGGAAGGAGCCGATGTACTCCGACTGTTTGCCGACACATTCCCGGCAGGCACCCTGAGCGGCGCTCCGAAGGTAAGGGCGATGCAGCTTATTGACGAGATCGAGCCTCATGCCCGCATGATCTATGGCGGATGCATAGGATTTATCGGCTTCGGAGGCGACCTTAACCAGGCCATCACCATACGCAGCTTCCTCAGTTGTCACAACACTCTGTATTCTCAGGCCGGAGCCGGTATCGTGGCCCGTTCTAATCCCGACAATGAGCTGCAGGAAACCAACAACAAGCTCGGAGCACTGGTCAACGCAGTGAAATACGCCGAGACATTCGGACATTGATAAAAACACCACCATCATGAAATTACTCATAATCGATAATTACGACTCGTTTACCTACAACATAGTGCATGCCGTGCGTCAGCTCGGAATCGAGCCGGTAGTAAAACGCAATGACGAGCTTACTCTCGACGAGGTGGAGGAATATGACAAGATCATCATTTCACCGGGACCCGGAATACCGGAAGAGGCCGGATTAATGCCCGAGGTGCTCCGTCGCTATGCAGCCACCAAGCCGGTGCTGGGAATATGCCTTGGCCACCAGGCTATCGGTGAACGCTTCGGAGCAGCCCTGCGCAATCTTCCGCAAGTGTACCACGGTATCCGCTCGACCATCACTGTGACCCGGCCTGACTACATATTTGAAGGCCTGGCCGATAAAATCGATGTCGGCCGCTATCATTCATGGATCATCGACAAGGACACTCTGCCTGAAGAACTGGAGGTAACCGCGATGAGCGACGACGGAGAGATTATGGCTGTACGCCACCGTTCGCTTGATGTACGCGGATTACAGTTTCACCCGGAGTCGATACTGACTCCCGACGGACTCACAATGATCAACAACTGGTTAACTCACTGACACTATGAAATCGTTACTCTATAAAATGTTTGAGCACAAGAGCCTGTCGCATGACGAGGCCCGCGACGTACTGCTCAATATCGCTGACGGACGCTATAACGACGCGCAGCTGTCGGCCTTCATGACTGTTTTTCTGATGCGCAGCATCACCCTCGACGAGCTGACCGGTTTCCGCGATGCGATCCTTGAACGCCGGCATCCGGTGGACTTCGGTGATATCAAGGCCATCGATATCGTCGGTACAGGCGGCGACGGCAAGAATACATTCAATATTTCAACCGCATCATGCTTTGTAGTTGCCGGTACCGGCCGTAAGGTGGTGAAACATGGCAATTACGGCGCCACATCGGTGTCAGGCGCATCCAATGTCCTGGAACATCACGGCGTGAAGTTTACCTCCGACATGGACAAACTGGCCAAATCACTTGAGGAATCGGGAATGTGCTATCTGCACGCACCATTTTTCAGCCCGGCACTCAAGAGCGTAGGACCGGTACGCAAGGCTCTCGGGGTGCGCACATTCTTCAATATGCTCGGCCCGCTTGTCAATCCCATGATACCGCAGTATCAGCTGCTTGGGGTCTATAACCTGAAGCTGCTGCGCCTGTACAACTACATAGCCCAGAAGGAAGGCGTAAATTGCACCATCGTCCACTCGCTCGACGGTTACGACGAGATATCGCTCACTTCACCGTTCAAGGTCAGTGACACTTCGGGTGAATACCTGTACACTCCGGAAGAACTGGGCTGGAAACGTGCCGCACAGGAGGCTCTGAGCGGAGGCGAGACTATAGCCGATGCAGCCGCAATATTTGACCGCGTGCTTGACAATACGGCGACTCCCGAGCAGCACGATTGCGTGGTAGCCAATGCGGCTTTTGCAATACGCACGCTTGATCCTCAGCTTTCACTTCAGGAGGCCGTGGCCGAAGCTGAACAGTCAATTGCCTCAGGACGTGCCAAAGCCGCATTCGAGCGTTTTCTACAGCTTAACAGTTGATCAGCCATGGACTCGATACTAACCCGTATAGTCGACTGCAAGCGCCGTGAGGTGGAGGCCAAGATGAAAGCCGGAGCGTATGACCGGCTTCCGGTACAGGCCCGCAAAGCGCTGTCGTTCAGCAAAGCGCTGACTGACAGCAAGACAGGCATCATCTCCGAGTTTAAGCGTCGCTCCCCGTCAAAGGGTGAAATACATCCCATGGCCATGGTCGACCGCGTTGTGGCTGGATATGCCGCAGCAGGAGCCGCATGCTGCTCGATACTTACTGACACTCCATTTTTCGGTGGATCGCTGGCCGACTTTGCAGTGGCGCGTTCCGTGGCGCCTGCCACACCCCTGCTTCGGAAGGAGTTTATCGTGGATCCGGTACAGATTACCGAGGCCGCTGCCTATGGTGCTGACGCCGTACTGCTGATAGCTTCCGTACTTCCGGCCGACCGTATTCTTGAGTTCACAAGACATGCCCACTCGCTCGGGCTCGAAGTGCTGCTCGAACTGCACGGAGCCGGTGAGCTTGACAGTGTTAACGATGAGGTTGACATGGTGGGCATCAACAACCGCAACCTCAACACGTTTGACACCGACGTGGCCCGTTCGAGCGCAATGGCCGCGGCATTACCCGCCGGAGTGGTGAAAGTGGCCGAAAGCGGCATCAGCAGCATAAGCCAGGTGATGAAACTGCGCGACGAGGGCTACAGCGGATTTTTAATTGGTGAAACTTTCATGCGCCACGAAGATCCGGCGCTTGCTCTAAAACAATTTCTAAATGACACACTTTGAGACTCCACGCCATGCCGACATGATGATCAAGATATGCGGCATGCGCGATCCGGAAAATATCGCCCAGGTTGCGGCACTCTCCCCTATGCTCATGGGCTTCATCTTTTACGACAAGTCACCCCGCAATGCCGCCGGACTTGATCCTGAGGTAATCCGCAGACTGCCTGACTTTATCCGGCCTGTCGCCATAACGGTCAACCGTGACTTTGACAGCATCATGGCCCTGTGCCGCCAGTACGGGTTCAAGATAGTGCAGCTCCATGGAGAGGAATCGCCTGAACTGTGCCGCCGGCTACGAGAGGAAGGGCTTACGGTGTTCAAGGCCATCCCGGTCGACAGCGACATAGACTGGAACGCGGTGGCAGCCTACGAGGGAGCGGTGGATATGTTTGTATTCGACACCAAGTCATCGTCACGAGGTGGTACCGGCCGTAAATTCAGCTGGGACATTCTCGCCGGATATCCACTGTCAGTACCCTATCTGATAGGCGGAGGCGTAGGACCCGACGACATTCCCGCCATCATCAGCGCCATGCGTCCCGGCATGGCCGGCATCGACATCAACAGCCGTTTCGAGACCGAACCGGGACTTAAAGATCTCGGTCTGCTTATCAACTTCATTCTAAATCTACGAAAACTTAACGAACATGAACCGACTGCAACACCTTTTTGGGAAAAAGCAAAGTGATATACTGTCAGTCTATTTTACGGCCGGCTACCCTACCGTCGACTCGATCACCCCGATAATTAGCTCGCTTGCTGAAGGCGGCGTCGACATGGTGGAAATAGGCGTACCCTTCTCTGACCCGATGGCCGACGGCCCTGTGATACAACACAGTTCATCCGTAGCCCTCAAAAACGGCATGACCCTGCACAAACTGCTTGATGAGATTGCCGAGACACGCCGTGTGGTGCCCGACATGCCGTTTGTGCTTATGGGTTACCTTAACCCCATCTACAAATATGGAGCGGAAGCACTGTTTACACGCTGCAAGGAGGTGGGTATCGACGCCCTGATCATCCCTGATCTACCCTTTGACGAGTACATGAAAGTCTACAAGCCGCTGTGTGACAAATATGAGCTTCCGGTCATAATGCTCATCACACCCGAGACATCCGATGACCGCATACACCTCATCGATGACAACTGTGACGGCTTCATATACATGGTTTCGGCAGCTTCAGTGACCGGCACACGCGACCGGTTTGGAGAAACCCAGCTGGAATACTTCCGTCATGTCAACTCACTTGATCTCAAACATCCGCGCCTTATCGGATTTGGAGTGTCAAACGTGACTACCATGCGCCAGGCGTGTGAATACTCATCCGGAGCCATCATCGGGTCACTGTACATCAAGTGCCTCAACGAGTGTCCTGACAATCCTACGGCAGCCACACAGAAACTTCTGACAACAATCGGGCGATAAAAATTTCTGCAAAAATACTTGCCTCTCCCCTAAAGAAGTATTACCTTTGCAGACGCAAAACCCGAGGAAAGATGCCGGAGTGGTCGATCGGGACGGTCTCGAAAACCGTTGTACCCTTACGGGTACCCAGGGTTCGAATCCCTGTCTTTCCGCTAACGCGAGCTATAAGGCGCTGCCTTATAGCTCGCATTTTTTTCCATACAAATCAACACCCTCTTTCTGGATCAACTACATAAAAATCGGCGCATAGTAAAAATCCTGTGTTATAGTAGAAATGTTTACTATGCGCCCTTATATGGGCGCATAGTAATATGTGAGTTGCGCTCCTACAGAGCGCGGTTTGAGGTAGTAGCTTTCATACCTCGGGTTGCGCGCAGCTCTGCAGCGCTTACCCGAGGCTATCGATCTCACGGTGCGATGCACCGTATATGCCGCATACGCGGCAATTCGTCATGGTGAGATTTTACGTGGGTACGAGATCTCCGGATCTAAGGTCGTAAACGTAGGTGAGCCGCATTAGCGGCAAATCAGGCGCATAGCGCCTGAAGATGTGGAGCCTGGGGTAAGCGCCGCGTTAGCGGGGCGCAACCCCAGGCAAGATGTCCAACCACCAAAATTGGCGCTCCGGCGGAGCGCAACATACCAGGGGGTATTAGATCTTAACTTGTGAAAACTGCATCTCAGGAGTTAGAGATTTTGAGTAAAAAATCACATATTCCTGCACAAAGAATGATCTTGGTTTTCTCATCGTGATCATCATGCAGTTCATCAATAAGTATATCACGCAGGGCTTCGTCAGACATAAACATAATGTCGTAGCTATCAATTTCTTCCGTATATTCGCTTGACAAAAACGGCAATAGTTCGGGAAGAGTCTGTGCATCGCCATATTTGGCAGTGAAAGTCGTGTTTTCATCATGCATAAGTCGGTGGATCCAATACACCGAACAATAGTCTGCAAAGCTCCGTAATCCGGTGCTCACACCGCAGTTGTCGATATACATTTCAGCAAGATAGCGTAAGGCCTCTTCAGGGTCAACAGAATCCGCTTTGCTGCAATATGCCATAATTTCATCAACAGGAATCGACACAGGCGGCTTCGATATGTCGGTACTACATAATAGGGTTTCAAGTTTTCTATTCATATCTTTTACGTTTTAATTAAGAATCATGACTAACTTCATTTTGGAGCCATCCATACTCTCCGAAGAGTAGCCCCAAATTACGTCATCGCCGATACTCATAATGAAACTATATAAGTCGTGAACCATGATTTCTCCTACAGGAGAGAAAATATGGACGAGCTTACATGTATTTCCCACAACGGCGTCTTTATATGCTTCGCCAAGAGTGTCTCCATAACCGATTCGGACATAATTAATACTGCAGTCAGATAATACCTGGATTATATCACGAAGATGAATACTGACCTGCGAGTTAGAGGTTATCAGATTGATCAATTCACCGATATCTCCTTCAATCCGGTAGCCTTTCAGTTGCTCCTCTAATTTCTTGCTATCGTACATAGCGTTCGTTCATCTTGGAAATCAGTCCTGCAATCTCATTACGCAATGACTGCGGTGCGAGGACCTCAATCTGGTCACGATGCAGGAGCAATTCCTGAACGAAATCGAATGTTGGAACAAGGCGCAGCGAAAAGTCAGTGTAAGTTTGATTTGACTCCACTTCTTGCTGGCTGTGGTGGATCGGGAGCGAGCGAAGGTAACCGGGCAATTCGGCATAAGTACGGATCACTATATTTTCAACCTTACCATCAGCTTTAGTTATAATACCGAAGAACCCGGAGAAATAATCCGATGGTGAAAAGTCTTTCGGATAACTGAACCGGTTATCTGTCAACGTAAGTTTCTTTATTCTGTCGAGCGAAAAGATCCGTTTCTTCCCGTCATCAAGAAGAGAAAGAAGATACCATCGGCGTTTGAAAAGTTTAATACACAATGGCTTGATGAGACCTGAAAATTTGACTCCGACAAAATTTTCGTACACGAGCTCAATTTCACGATTTTGCTGCAGGGCTTCCAAAATCGATGCAAGCCATTGACGACCTGATGGAATATCTTCCAATAATATTTTATCGGCAATTGAAGCGTTTCCAAGCAGGAGTTCGCCGAGAGAAAAACTGTCGAGAGCCCACTTGGTGAGAGAGTTCTCCTCAATAGCTTCCGGATTCGCTATGCGATAAGTATTCAGTCCCCTACCGCGCCGGCATTCAATATCAATGCCGAAATGGCGTGCTATTGCCTGACAATGATTGTAAAACGTGCGTTTTGTGAGTTCTGAACCATTGTCATTGGCCGACGCATCTTGCCACCTGTCGGCAATCTCCTCGAATGTCAAATCGGGCCTATGTTTCAACGTGTCGATAAGCCAGAGATATCGTTTTAAAAGCAACTCTACCATTCTTCAGTCTCAATTATTTCCTGAACTATCTCCTTTATTGTAAAGAGTGTAAGATTGTCATCCTGCGGAAACAATGCCGCATGCGGATATACTGCCAGGAAGCGCTCATAATCCTGTTCATGCCTGTCATCGAAAAATCCGAAAGTGAACTGACGTGCACTTTCGGGCACATTGTTCAGATCATCAGCGCTTACCTTGGGATTCAGAAGTATCTTTTTCTGACGCTTCAATCTTAGGGCAGCGGTTGCACACTCTCCCTCGGCAATGATCCATTCGGGATGAATTTCCTCCACTTTATTAGTGATAAATTCGGAGATGTCTTTTCCATAGAGCGCATCATTATTATAAATCTTGCCCAAGTCGGCACATTCAACCTCATTCACATTTTCACGCATCAGGAAAGCCGTCTGTTGATCCAAAGTAGGGTTCTTAACTGTAAAAGGCTTGAGAAAAATTAATGTTTTACGCTTCATTTCTGTGTCATTTTTTGAATTACACTACAAAGTTAAGACTTTAATCAGCAATATAATTTCCGATTAAAATAAAATCTGCAATATTAGAGTATTGCAGATTGAAAAAATTATATGGTTCCAGGTTTAAGACTCCCAAGTTTTTCATCGTAGTTTACCATGTTTTCTGTATTCTTCTTCGAATGCTTCCCAGAATTCCTTTTCAAATTGAGACAAAG
>CAZIPQ010000063.1:2237-13814 GCA_964541165.1 uncultured Muribaculum sp. | reverse complement strand
ACCCCGAGATTACAAATCACGTGCTCTGGCCAACTGAGCTAAAGAGGCTTGTTTTATCGCTTCAAGCATCATTGGAGCTTTAAAGCGGTGCAAAGTTATGAACTTTTTCGTTTCCCTCCAAATTTTTCACCTTTTATTTTGTCATTTGGTGAAAACTTTTTTGGTCAGCCGCTATGTTTCAACATATTAATGCGTTCTTCCGAACAGCCCATACATCTTTTCAGGCGCAAAGTTACTACTTTTTTCCACACAACCCATCATTCTCCTCGACTTTTTTTCGTATGTTTGTACCTCCAACCTTAATTATATTGATAAATACCGACATTTACATAATATGAAAACCGAAATTCTCGATCGACTACATGCATTACGCGCCCGCATGACAGCTCACAACATCGACGCAGTGATCATCCCTCACGCCGATCCGCATCAAAGCGAATACATGGCCGACCATTGGCATCTCCGCGAATTTTTCAGTGGTTTCTCCGGATCTGCAGGAACTCTCGTCGTCACCAATGCCGATGCAAGGCTGTGGACCGACTCGCGCTACTTCCTGCAGGCGGCCGACCAGCTGGACGGCACCGGCATCACTCTGATGAAAGATGGCCTCCCCGACACCCCGTCAATCAGCGAGTGGCTGGTGGCTACCCTGCCTCAGGGGGCCACTGTGGCTATCGACGGCATGCTCCAGTCTGTCAATTCTGCCGCCTCACTGACGGCCACCCTTTCTAAGGCAAATCTGTGGCTTATCACCGACTTTCATCCGGCCGACAGAATATGGACTTCTCGTCCCCCGCTGCCCGCCGACCATGCCTTCATACATCCGGCCGAATATGCCGGCGAAAACGCTTCCGACAAGCTAAAACGGGTTTTCGACGACATTACCGCCAACAATGCTGAAGGACGCATTATATGTGCACTTGACGAGATAGCTTGGCTGCTGAATCTGCGCGGAAGCGACGTGACCTACAATCCTGTTGTCACTTCGTTCCTTTATCTGTCGCCGGCTGGATCTGTCCTCTTTATCGATGACGTGAAACTCACTGACGATGTTAGAGCTCATCTTTCAGCCATCGGCGTGACTACTCGCCCCTACTCCGAAGTGCTTGACTTCATTTCCTCACTCCCCGCCTCAATTCACGTGCTTGCTGATCCTGCCACTACCTCCGCGGCATTCGTCACACCCCTTGGCGATCGTTTTGTTTCTGCGCCATCTCCGATTCCTCTGATGAAGGCCATCCGCAACTCGGTGCAGATTGAAGGCGTTCGTGAAGCAATGATACGCGATGGCGTAGCTCTCACCGGAGCCATGATGGAGATTGAACAGCGCTTGCGCGAATGTGACAATACTCTCACTGAAATGGAAGTCGCACGCATACTCACTCGTCACCGCTCGCGCCAGCCATTATATTTCGATGATAGTTTCGCCACCATAGCTGGTTTCCGTGAGCATGGAGCTATTGTACATTACGAAGCCGACGAAACCTCCGATGTCCTCCTTGAGCCATCTGGATTGCTTCTGATCGACTCAGGAGCACAGTACCTCGACGGCACCACCGACATCACCCGCACCGTATCACTCGGCGATCCTACCCCCGATGAGATCCACGACTTCACCCTGGTCCTTATGGGCCACATAGATCTCGCGGCAGCCACTTTCCCCGAAGGGACTCGCGGAGCCCAGCTTGACGTCCTCGCCCGCCGCTATCTGTGGGCCGAGGGCAAGACCTACCTTCATGGCACCGGACATGGTGTCGGTCATTTCCTCAATGTCCACGAAGGCCCTCAGAGCATCCGTCTCCAGGAAAATCCCGTTCAGTTACGCCCGGGCATGCTTACGTCCGACGAGCCGGGACTATATCTTGCCGGCCGCTACGGCATCCGTATCGAAAATCTCGTACTCACCGCCGAAGCGTTCAGCACTCCCGACAATGGAACCTTCCTATGCTTCGACACAGTTACTCTCTTCCCCTATGACCGCAAGCTCATCGACCCTTCGATGATGACCGAGGCCCAGCTGTCATGGCTCAACGACTATCATGCACGTGTATATGCTACCCTTGCGCCGCGACTTGATGACGAGGGGGCCCGTTCATGGTTGGCCGAGGCCACAGCACCCGTTTACCGTTGATCAACTTTTCCCAACTAAAATTCTCTATATGGCTTTAATACGTTCAGTGAGGGGATTTACCCCCGTGATTGGTGACAATTGTTTTCTCGCCGATAACGCCACTATTATTGGCGACGTTATCATGGGATGCGACTGCAGTATATGGTTCAACACCGTACTGCGTGGCGATGTCAATTCCATACGTATCGGCAACCGTGTCAACATTCAGGATGGCTCGGTTCTCCACACTCTCTATCAGAAATCCACAATTGAAATTGGCGACGATGTTTCTATAGGTCACAACGTTACTATACATGGCGCCAAAATACGCGACTTCGCGCTTATTGGCATGGGCGCAGTCGTCATGGATGATGCCGTCGTAGGCGAAGGTGCTTTGGTGGCCGCCGGCAGCGTGGTTTTATCCCGCACCGTTATCGGCCCCAACGAACTTTGGGGTGGCGCTCCGGCTAAATTTATAAAGATGGTTGATCCGGCCCAGAGCCGTGAGATAAATCAGAAGATCGCACGTAATTATCTCATGTATTCACGCTGGTACACTGATCCGGACGCGCCATCGGAATTATAATCCTGAATGTGGTTCCGCGGCCCGGTTCTGACCACGCTACATATATGCGTCCGCGATGATATTCTTCCACGATCCTTTTTGCGAGGGTGAGGCCAAGGCCCCATCCTCGTTTTTTTGTGGTATATCCTGGAGTGAATATTCGTTTCTGCCTGTTGCGGGCTATTCCTTTGCCGGTATCCGTAACCTCTACTACGGCATTGTTCCGGTCTCGGCTCGTAACCACCGTCACCTTTCCGCTGGCATCCATAGCGTCAACCGCATTTTTGATAAGATTCTCTATTACCCATTCCACCAGCGGCGTACTCACCATCACCGTAAGTGGCTCATGACAGGTCTCGATCTCAAGCTTTATCTTGCGTGATATCCTCGTTGCCATATAACGGGCAGCCTCTGTCACTACGGTATTGAGGTCGGCCTCCTCTGCCACTGGACGCGATCCTATCTTCCCGAACCTCGAGGCTATCGTCGACAGGCGCTTCACATCTTTGTTCATTTCGTCAGTCACCCCACGGTCTACTCCCGTCGACTCAAGCAGTTCCATCCATGCCATAAGCGATGAGATGGGCGTACCCAACTGATGAGCTGTCTCTTTCGACAATCCCGCCCACACCTTGTTCTGTTCTGCCTTTTTCGCTGACACCACCGCATAATACCCTATACCCACCATCACAAGCACCACAATGAGTTGGATATATGGATAATAATTGAGCATCTTCAGTAGGCGGCTATCCTCGTAATAAAGATACTGTGTCATACCGGGCCCTAATTCCACTTTGATGACATGACCGCTATGCTTCAGATGCTCCAGCTTCTTTTCCAGATATGCCGCGTTCCGTTCGCTCATCACAAGGGGGTTAAGTGAGTCTGGCGGCTCAGGAAGCGCTATATTCCGGTGACTGGCTATACTCCCGTTCTCATTGGCAAGCAGCACTGGAATCGTCCTGTTTCCCTCAATTATTTTCAACAGCAGGTCTATCTCCTCTCCGTCAGCACCTTCTGTGCTTACAAGGGCCTTTGTCGCTGCGGCCCACACTTCCATCCGCTCCCGCTCCTGATTGGCGAGATCGGTAACTATCGAATTTGACACCCACAGAAACACACCGGCAAGCACAGCTGCCAGACCTAAAAAGGCCGGCATCCATATTCGCCTCATGTTATTTCCATTTATCATATATTCTTAGTGGTGCATCTCAAAGTCTGCGGCCATATACCGGGCCACGGCATCCGTGTTATTACTGCCGATAACCACATTGGCAGCTGCTTTCACCTCGTCAAGTGCGTTATCCACTGCCACCGCAACATCCGCGACTGCCATCATCGGTATATCGTTCAGATTATCACCGAACACTACTATCCGTTCCGCACCCGTACGGTGTGCCATCTGTCCCACTGCTTCGGCCTTGCTTACTCCGGGAGCAAATACCTCGATTATTCCCGTATCCTTATTGAATATATCCCGATAATTGCTCACCGAACATTCTACTTCACTCCTGAGCGTTTCCGCCAGCGCCGACACCTTCTCTACCGGTCCCATAGCGAAATAGAGTATGCAGCGCCCGGTCGGAGGCAGTGTACCTGATGCACCTCTTCGCTCATCGATATGAAACTTCTTCAAAGGCAATCCGCGGCGTTCATCTACAAATTTCTGATCGGCTTTACTCATTGGCCCGTCATGATATATATCAAGACGCCCATTTGGCCCGAGCGTGTAGACAAATGGATTGATGCCGTGACCATCGGCCAGTTCCATGATCCTCAGTGCCACAGCATCCTCGATAAGCCTTACATCGCTGTATTGCTGCGTGTCCCGGTCCCATAGGGCTGCGCCGGTCATGACTATTGCGGGAATACTGATTTCGGTAGAGGCCAGCAATGGCTCGACTGTCGCAGGCGTACGAGCAGTCGCCACTGTTATCAATGCTCCTGAATGTGTCAGATCCGTTATTATACGGGCGCTTTCAGGCGTCACTCGGCTGCTGTAATCCAGCAGCGTCCCGTCAAGATCAGTCACATACAGCGTCCCCATCACGATTATGCATTATGAATTATGCATTACGAATTACCCCGAACACCCTCATACCGCTCAAAAGCATCAATCCACTTTTGACTGATCGGTATCGTATGGCCGCTCTTCAGGTCAAAGCCCACCATTACTGTCCGCGCCACGCACTTCACTTCCTTGGTCTTCGCGTTGGCAAGTCGCTGCTCTATATTGAAGCTCTTCTCACCTATATGGATAATGGTTGTCATCACCACAAGTTCCTCGGTGATATAGCACGGAGCCAGATAATCACATTCTATATGGGCCACTACCACATTCAGGTTACGCCAGTCAAGTCCCTCGGGCAGCATGCACCTGAAGTAGTCTATCTTGCCGAGATCAAAGAGTTGGAAATATACTGAGTTGTTAAGGTGACCCAGCATATCAAAGTCATTGAAGCGCGTCTGCACCGGCATGATGTGGCGGAAAGTCGGCTCTCCGCCCGGCGACTGCATCGGGCCATTAGAGGTATGTGTCTCCATAAGCTATTTTTGCGTCATTGACATACTGTTTGATATGCTGCTCGTCACTCTTGGGGCATATCAGCAGCACATCCCCCGAGTCTGCCACTATATAGTCATTGAGGCCGTTGATTACTACCAGTTTATCACTGTCAAGCGCCACTATATTGTTCTCGCTGTTGTAGGTCATCACCCTGCACTTTTTTGTCACGTTGCCGCCGGTCGTTTTTTCCGATGTGTCATACAGGGCGCTCCATGTACCCAGATCGCTCCAGCCGAAGTTTACCGTCTCTACATACACATTGGAGGCTCGCTCCATCACGGCATAGTCTATGGATATGCTTAGACACCCTGAGAACTCTCGTTTGATAAAATCTGTCTCTTGATCGGTGCCAAACGCATCTTCGCCCATATCAAACAATCCTGCCACATTGGGACAATGCTCTCTCAATGCCGATACTATTGATTTGACACTCCAGATAAACAGGCCTGAGTTCCAGTAAAACTCTCCGCTTTCAAGCAGCACCTTTGCCAGCTCAAGATCCGGCTTCTCCGTAAATGTCTTTACTTTTCTTATGCCTGGTTCAACTTCAGCACCCACCTGGATATAGCCGTACCCGGTTTCAGGACGTGTCGGGTTGATGCCGAGAGTCAGAAGCGCGTCTCGGCCCTCGACAAATTCAAGGCCATGTTCGATTGACTTCACAAATTCGGCTTCCCCGGTTATCAGATGGTCGCTTGGCGTGACTACCATCGTAGCCTCAGGATCTTTTGATTTTATATGCCACGCTGCCCATGCTATGCACGGTGCTGTGTTACGGCGGGCAGGCTCCAGCAGCAACTGCCCGTCATTTAGCTCCGGCAGCTGTTCTTTAACCAGTGGTGCATACTTTTCGTTGGTGACCACTATGATATTTTCTTTTGGAATAAGGGGCAGCATTCTGTCATAGCTCATCTGCAGCAGGGAGCGGCCGGTACCGAAAAAGTCTATAAACTGTTTGGGGCGGTCCTGACGGCTGTAAGGCCAGAAACGACTCCCTATACCCCCACACATTATCACACAGTAGCGATGTTTGTTTATCATATTCTCAGTATAAGAAAATTCATATTTTGGTTAACTCTCGCTAAGATACAAAAAATTCTACTCAGTTACAACGCTTGTTTGCTAAAAACGGTCTCACGTCACAAAGCTACATGTATCCATGCGCCGCCACGCTCAAGGATAAGCTCTGTGTGCGGAAGCTCTTTCAATATCCCGTAAAGCGCTCTGTTCCCTTCTGTGGTTCCGGTTGTTATGTCAGCTGCGCGGCCGGCAAGATGATAGGATCTCGCCACGCCGCCTACTGCGTCATTGAGCGCTTTACACCGGTATCCGCTGTTCACTATTATAGGCATGCCGACCCTCACACGTGCCGGCTCAAGCACTTCTGCTATAAGTCGGTTCATATTGGCTATCGCTTCTGCTGGAGGACGGTTATCTATCCCGAGTCGGGCTGCGGTGTTGCTTCGGGTTAATTCGGCTATCGTGAAGTGGGTCAGGGCCTCTTTTGCTTTAAGCGGGGTCGCCACCTCTATTAGGGCGATCCCGCTTATTACTGTACGCGGTGTGTTCATTCTTTTTATTGCAAAGTTACACCGCGTTTACCCGGTTTTTATGTATAAATTATGACTAATCTTTTTTGCTGTCGGTGATGCTTTCCAACGTTCTTTCTGCCTCCAGTTGCTCACCTGCCGACATTCCTCCGCCTTTTATTACATACTCCTCATAATAAGCCAGCAACAGTGTCGTCAGCGGTAGCGCTATTATCATTCCTACAAGGCCGAGGAGCGTTCCCCACACTGACAGTGACAATAATATTATCGCCGGATTCAAGCCCATGGCCTTACCCATTATCTTGGGGGTCAGCACATAGTCACATATTATCTGACTCACCGCATACACCAGCAGACACTGTCCGAGAAGCGACCAGAAGTGCGCGCCTCCATCCATCGAGGAGACAAAACATACTATCGCTACCGGTATAATGGTGACATACTGGAAATACGGTATCATATACAGCACGCCCACAAGCACTCCAAGTACTATTGCAAGCGGTATTCCTACAATCGAGAAGCCTATGCAGTAGAACACCGCCGCACATAAGGCTATCAGCGCCTGACCTCTGAAATACCGGTTCATGCTCACCTTTATATCATCTCCCACCTTATACGCTATCGGCCGGAAACGCGGAGGCACCAGCAATCTGAAGCCCTTCATGATCTGCTCATAGTCCAGCAGTATGAAGATCACGTATATGAAGGTCAGGAGCCATTCGATGACATGCATCAGGAAGTCTATCGATCCGGAGATCAATGTCGTACCCTTGTTCACTAATGTCTCGATACGCTGCTCGTCAAGTATGTTGGTGATACTTTCAAGATTTACATGATGCCTGATAAACTCATGCACGGCCTCAGGGATGAGCGGCACATCTGGCGAATGTGTCGAGTACCCTTTTATCAGCGTTGACATCTGCCCTATCTCGTCGATTACCGACGGTATAAACACATATCCCAGACCTGCTATCACAAGCGTGACTTCGCTGAGAGTGATGAAGATCGCTATCACTCTTCCTTTGAGTCGCAACAGTTTACGGTTAAACTCCACCAACGGCTCAAGCATATACGAGATCAGGCATGCCAGGCAAAATGGCAACAGCACATTCTTAAGCACATTGATCAGCCACACGGCTCCGGCTATAAAAGCTATCGTGATCACCCACCGCACCACGCGGTCAAAGGTAAATGGACGTCTCTCCCTCATAATCTAAATAAATATAAATAATTGTAGCGTTTCATTAATATAATACCTCCGGGCCCGAAAAAGTTCTCCCTATCCCGTATTATTCCACAACTGCATCATCTCTAAACTAAACCGGCCACTCCATACGTTATATATAATGACCAAATATTCTTAGCTAAATGAATCACGACAACAAGCGCATCCCTATGACTCCTGGCCGTCTCACATTCCGTGAGGCTGTCGACGAGGCCAAGCGATGCCTCAACTGCAAGGTACCCCAATGCGTAAAGGGCTGCCCCATAAGCAACGACATTCCCGGCTTCATTCACCAGCTCTCTAAAGGCAACATCGGAGCCGCCATGCACATAATCAACGAGACATCCAACTTACCGGCTATCTGTGGACGCGTATGCCCCCACGAGAAGCAATGCCAGGGACACTGTATATACACAAAAAAGGGCGAGGAACCTATTCAGATTGGACGCCTTGAAAGCTTTATCGCCGACTTCGATACCGATATGAACCTCACCCACGAGGAGATTCCGCAGAAGTCACGCGGTCGCGTTGCCGTTATCGGTTCCGGTCCTGCGGGCCTCACCGTGGCCGGCGATCTTGCTCGTCAGGGCTTTTCCGTAACCATATTTGAAGGTGAGCCTGAACCCGGAGGCATCCTCCTGTACGGCATTCCGGAATACCGTCTGCCCAACGACGTTGTCCGGGCCGAAATCAATAAGATCGAGCAGCTCGGCGTTCAGTTCCGCACCAATTGCCTTGTAGGACAGAATGGTGTCACCATCGACAGCCTCTTTGCCGACGGCTTCGATGCCATCTTCATCGGCACAGGCACTCCTCTGCCTCAGGACATGGTTATCGATGGCCGCAAGCTCCACGGCATCAATCAGTCTGTATATCTGCTCCATCAGGTTGCCGCTTACAACAACGGCGCCATTTCTCGCCGCCACGTTCCTGTCATCGAGGGTGAGCGCGTAGGTGTCATCGGCGGTGGCAATGTAGCCATGGACGCTGCCCGTACCGCCATCCGCTTCGGCGCCGATGTCACTGTACTCTACCGTAAAGGTGAGGAAGATATGACGGCCAATCGCATCGAGATTGAGGAGGCCCGTGCCGAAGGTGTCAAGTTCGCTTTCTACACCGAGGCCAAGGCCTTCATCGGCAATGAGCACAATCGCCTTAAGGAAGTCCTCCTGTCGACTCCTGAGGGTGAACGCATCGAGCCGTTCAACCGCATATTCCTCGCTATCGGCTCGCGTCCTGCCAATCGTATTGTCTCGACCACCGAGGGCATCGATGTTGACGAGAAGGGTTACGTCATCACCACCGACCGCCCCTACGGCATGACTACTCGCCGAGGCGTATTTGCCGGAGGCGACGTTGTCCACCGCCCCCAGACAGTCGTCCTCGCCATGAAAGCCGCTAAGGAAGTGGCTCGTGGTATTGCACAGTATGTCGATGCCGTCAAGCTCCTTGATCACATCGACCACACATCCAACTGATCTTCACCTAACAACCAATCATACACATCATGCTATTACGACTCACCAACCAGGCCCTCGAAGGCACTCCGGTATCAATTGAAGATGCCCTGATCCTCGACAGCCTCTACACTACCAATGAGCTGGCCGACGCCGCCGACAAAGTACGTCGTCGGTGGAACGGCAACGTTATCGACACCTGCTCCATTGTCAATGCCCGGTCCGGACGTTGTCCGGAGGACTGCAAGTGGTGCGCCCAGTCACGCCATCACACCACGGGCATCGACGAATACGAATACATCCCTGATGAAGAAGCCATGCGCGCCGCCCGGCTTAACCGCGCCGCGGGCGTGCACCGCTTCTCCCTCGTCACAAGCGGACGCCGCGTCACCAAGGCACACCTGCGTCGGTTCTGCGACATGTACCGCCGCATTGCCGACGAAACAGGCCTTTACCTCTGCGCCTCAATGGGACTCCTCGGCCGCGAGGAACTCCTCATGCTCAAGGAAGCCGGCGTAAAACGCTACCACTGCAATCTTGAGACAGCATCCGAATACTTCCCCACGCTCTGCTCCACCCACACCCACGCCGACAAACTCCGCACTATTGCCACTGCCCGTGAGATAGGCATGGACGTCTGCTCTGGAGGCATCATTGGCATGGGCGAGACACTCCGTCACCGCCTCCTCCTTGCGGCCGAAGCCCGCGATGCCGGCGCCGTATCGATGCCCGTCAACATCCTCAACCCCATCAAGGGCACCCCGTTGCAGGATGTTCCACTCATTTCCGAGGACGAGATCATCCGCTCGATAGCCCTCATGCGCCTCGTCGCGCCTAAAATGTCAATTCGCTTTGCAGGCGGACGCATGCGCGTTTCCCACCAATCACAGGCCCGCATGCTCCTGGGCGGTGTCAACGGCGCACTCGTCGGCGACCTCCTCACAACCGTCGGCAACACCCTCGCCGACGACACCCGTCTCTTCTCCGAAACCGGCTACCTCCCCCACCCCTAACCCACCGGTACGGGTGGATTTTTTGGAGGATGTGGGGTGTTTTAAGGAGGGAAATGTGTAATTTTGTGAATATGAAGAGTTGCGGACCAATCGGCGTGTTTGACTCCGGATATGGGGGTCTTACGATATTAAAGGAGATGCGCAGGCTGCTGCCTGAGTATGACTACATGTATCTTGGCGACAATGCGAGGGCGCCTTATGGTACACGGTCGTTTGACGTGGTATACCGGTTCACGCTTGAGGCTGTCAGATGCCTTTTTGAAAAAGGATGCCGGTTGGTCATCATAGCGTGTAACACCGCCTCGGCCAAAGCGTTGAGGTCGATACAGCAGAATGATTTGCCGAAGATTGACCCATCGCGTCGTGTGCTGGGTGTGATACGGCCTACGGTGGAGGTGTTGGGCGAGATCACCCGATCTGGTCATATAGGGCTGGTTGGGACGCCGGGCACGGTGAAGTCAGAGAGCTACGACATGGAGATAGCCAAGCTGTATCCTGAATACAAGGTGAGCGCACAGGCATGTCCGATGTGGGTGCCGCTGATCGAGAACGGCGAGGCCGACAAGCCGGGTGCCGATTATTTCGTGAAGCAGGAGATTGACCGTCTCATGGCACGTGACGGTGAGATTGATACGATAATCTTGGGTTGCACGCATTATCCGCTGTTACTTGAGAAGATATTGAAGTATGCGCCGCAGGGTGTCGAGGTGGTGCCCCAGGGTGACATTGTGGCGCGAAGCCTGGAGGATTATCTGCGTCGCCATCCGGAAATGGAGGCACAATGCTCACGCGGCGGCACAGTGACATATCTGACGACCGAAAATGCCGCCAAATTCAACGAACTCGCAGGCCTATTTGTCACAGAACCCGTATCCGCCCACACAATCGTCCTCTAAGCCCCTCCTAATCCATAATCCATAATGTATAATGGGTAATGCATAATTCATAATTGGGTAGGAAATGAGCTGCATAGCTGCGCACAACAACTCCACCAATCCGCGCTACTACCATTTCACCTGCCCAACCCGCGCTACCGACACTTCACACCGCCACCCCGGTAGTCGCGGAGCGACGATAACCGTTGTTAACCC
>CAZIPQ010000063.1:0-2137 GCA_964541165.1 uncultured Muribaculum sp. | reverse complement strand
ACCATCAATCATTTTGCATCTCAGGGAGGTATTCGGCAAATAAGTGAAGCCCGTGATATATTTTTTCAGGCACAACCTCCCATCCGGCGGCATCAACTTTTGGAGTCCTTTCCAATATCCATTTCCATGATCTGACCATCTTGGCCAAGACGAGATCCCACTCATCACATCGTCTATAACCCTTCGCCGGACCATAAGAGGCAGACATGCGCGTGAAATGCTTGGGACAGAATATACTCATCTCAGCAAACGCCCGGAGTGTCGGATAAATACGTCTCGCTATTGTCTTGTCAAGATCACATAGCTCGTCAAAATCACAATGCCGGCCATTGGGTGCATCCTCATATCGCTCTTCTGATAAAGTGAAGTGCCGGTCATTCAGATATGGGAGAAGATTAACAAACTTATGCAAAGCATCTAAAAGCTCAGTAATAATGTCGCCTCTCTCAAAGTTAATTTCTCTCCCTCCATATTCCAGTCCACCCTCATTGTTATATCTCACCAGCAGGTTTATCATTGATATCATGCCCCGAAAATCCTCCGCGCTGACACTGTTTTCAGGTAGATCCTGCAAGTAAAGGGTCGTCGTTTTCTGCACCTTAATATCTGCGACATCCAAAAAATCCTCCAGCAGCGGCACTATGGTCGCCGCAGCAAAATAATAAAACGCCCAAACGTTTACACGATCGATGAGTTCGTCCTCAATCAGCATCGTGGTGCTCCATCTCTGCTCCTCCACATATTTTGGAGTTTTACTACGCTTCCTGTTCTTCATTTTCTAAGTCTTATTTCTTTTAAAACCCACCCGTCATCTCACCACCGTTTCGCTCTATGATGTGATGAATGGCTTTGAGACATCAATTCACTCATCCTAATGGTCGCTTCTACTGAATTTAAAGAAGAAAGCGGCGAATAAAGGAAGCCTTTATCGCCGCCGGAAAGATTGTTGTCGCATGATTGACACCTACAAAATCAAGAGTGAGAACTAAAGCAAGAACCCAAACTGACGCAAAGAGCAGGCGTGCCAAAGAACCGCTATCTTCGCTTCAGATATTTTTTAGGATCCTTTATATCTCCACTCTTGAGTGAGCGACACTTAGGGCATTGCGAATCAGGTCCCTTAAAGATAAAGCCGCCCTCCGTACTGAGGAATATGCGCCCGCAGCTACGGCAAATGCAAGGTCTAATAGTAAGCATTACACTACAAATCAGCGGGTTTATACGTATCTAACGTGTCTTCCTCAAGTACGTACAAACCTCTTCCTACCGGATCACCTCCGGCAAACTTCACATCTTTCGGAATCCTGTCTATCTCAAAAATATAATGGGCTTCATTGACCGACTCCTGCATGTCTTCGCGTGTGATATCAGAGATTTCGTCTACAATCAGAATAGTATTTCGATCATAAACCGGTTCAATATTACAGAACTGCTGGCAGTTGGTGTTTAATTCAGTCATTAATTCATTTTTCTTTTCATCAGAAAGTGGTAAACTTTCAATAAAACGCACGTCCTCATTATCAAAGTAATACTCGAAACGAAGGTCGTTCAGCTCTCTCCATTTGCCACACATCTCTTCCATATATTCCCCGCTCCCGAAATATCTGATTGCAACCTGCGCTGACTCTATAGCCTCCTTAACAGATTTGTTTTTCAGCAAATCCATCTTCAGGCTCAAAGCATTGTACAAGCCATCGTTATCCTCACATCGACCAAATATATCTACTGCAACTTCGATTGCCTTGAGGCCGCGGAATGTCCACAACTCTCTCTGCTCCTCATTATCTTTAGGCGTACGAGCCACAATTGTAATACATGCCATCGAATAAATCATCGCATATTTCGCGCGATAATATGGAGGTGCGGTTCTATAATAATGGGGTGCCAGCTCCTCTTCCGCATATTGTTTGATCTGTTCGATTAAATCATTATTTATAAACATCGAAAGACGCGTTTGATCGTAAAGCACATTGAAATCCGGCACAAAATTTTCCGGGAAAGTATCCTTCTCTTCATCTGACAGCTCGTTGTAGGCCTCACCCATCTTTTCGAGAGTTTCCACCATAGTTCGGGTTGCCTTATCCGGATCCGATTCCTGGATAAAGTCGTAAACTTTTAAAATTTCTTCTTTAGTCAT
>CAZIPQ010000062.1:0-14010 GCA_964541165.1 uncultured Muribaculum sp. | reverse complement strand
GAGTTGCGATGTAGCCCGGGCCGATGCCGTTGCACTGGATGTTGTATTCGCCGTACTCAGAGCAGATGTTGCGGGTGAGCATCTTCAGACCGCCCTTGGCTGCTGCATAGGCAGAAACGGTCTCGCGGCCCAGCTCAGACATCATAGAGCAGATATTGATGATCTTGCCTTCGCGGCGCTCCATCATTTCAGGAATTACGGCTGATGCGCAGATGAACGGTCCTACGAGGTCGATGTCGATAACCTGCTGGAACTCGGCACGCTTCATTTCGTGCATGGGGATGCGCTTGATGATACCGGCGTTGTTAACGAGGATATCGATCTGGCCTACTTCCTGATGAATCTTCTCAACGAGAGCCTTGACTGCGTTCTCGTCGGTCACGTCGCATACGTAGCCCTTCACGTTCTCGATGCCGGCCTCTTTATAGTTGGCCAGACCGCGCTCCAGCGCAGCTTCATTGATGTCGTTGAAGATGATGGTTTTGATACCTGCTTCAACAAATGCCTTTGCAATATTGAAGCCAATTCCGTAAGATGCACCGGTTATCCAGGCGTTCTTGCCTTCAAGTGAGAAATTTACCATAGTCGTGGATATTATATTTTTGGTTAATTAATGTTGGTAAGTCTGTGCTTTTGGTTATGGGTCGCATGCAACAATGCACACTACGACTCTACAAAGATAGAAAAAATTCTTTTTCCTTTGCTTATAACCTATAAAAAAGTGAATAAATGCTTATATTTGTAGCGTATAATGTCAACCATGAAATAAATTTCCAAGAATAATGAAGATCGCAATGGCTGTGACCGCCCTGCTGGCTCCACTGATGCTGGCGGCACAGAAACCTAACGCTCCCAAACAGGATTATATCGAATCGTCGACTTTCAACAAAGATTATCGCGGTGCAAAGCGTACGATGCACTATCGGCCGACAGCTGACGGATTTATTGAAACCGTCAACGGTGACCACACTTACACCCGCGCGCTTTACGGTAGCCCTACGCTATGGCGCCTGGAGACAAGCGACCGTCCGATATTCGCAGCCTATCACAAGACTGAGAACCGCAATATTCACTTTTACCTGACTGCCGGAGGAGTTAAGATGCGTCTTGACTCGGTGGCTCATTGCCGTGCGCTGTATCAGGGCGGCACGCGTATTTACGAGCTCAGCGATCCGTCGTGGGGTAAAGGCAGCCTACGGCTCACGGCTCTGGCTTGTCCTGACAAGGAGGGTGCCGTGTGGCGTGTCGATGCCGACGGAATGCCTTCCGATGCGCGCCTTACCGCAGCTTCATGCGCCACGATTAAGGTGAAAATAAACCGAAGCGGTGATATCGGCGCCGATCCGGCCGATTGTTTTGCTCCCGATCCTGACCGCCGCGACCTGAAGGAATGTACAGTAAGTGTAGGCGGCGATGCCGTGCGTTATATAGGATATTTTGACCGCGACGTGACCGCTGCCGATCAGAAAGCTCTCGCAGCTGACTTTGATGCGGCCGAGACCTACCGCCTCAATATGATCGGTGATCTGTTGATCGATACTCCCGATCCATACTTTAATACCCTTGGCAGTTCACTTGCTGCCGCTGCCGACGGAATTTGGGACGGCCTTACATATCAGCATGGTGCCATCGGATGGCGCATGCCGCTCAGTGGCTGGCGAGGTGCCTATACAGGTGACTTCACGGGCCGTCATGACCGTGCGCGCACTCACTTTGACGCCTATGCCGCCTCGCAGGTGACCGACGTTGAGCCGGTGATTCCTCATCCTTCAATGGATCCTAAGATGAATGGGGCGCGTGCCGATAAAAAGTGGGGCACACAGATGTACAGCAACGGTTATATATGCCGTAATCCGGAGCGCAACAATCAGATGCATCATTACGACATGAACCTGTGCTATATCGACGAGCTGCTGTGGCACCTTAACTGGACAGGTGACCTTGAGTATGCACGCAAGATGTGGCCGGTGCTGACCGCGCATCTGGCATGGGAGAAACGCAACTATGATCCGGATGATGACGGTCTGTATGACGCTTATTGCTGTATATGGGCAAGTGACGCGCTATATTACAACAGCGGTGGCGTGACACATTCCACCGCATATAACTACCGGGCCAACAAACTTGCCGCCGAGATAGCCGATAAGATCGGTGAGGACGGTGAGCCTTACCGTCGGGAGGCTGACAAAATCCTCGCTGCACTTAACTCGACGCTCTGGATGGGAGATAAAGGCGTGTGGGCCGAGTTCAAGGACTTCATGGGCCATAAGCGTCTACATGACCATCCCGGAGTCTGGACGGTATATCATGCTATCGACAGCGATGTAGCCACTCCTGAGCAGGCTTACAGCGCAACCCGATATATTGACAACTATATCCCTCATATCGCCGTAACGGGTGACGGCGTGCCTGCCGGTGACTATGCCACAATCTCTACTACCGACTGGCTGCCGTATGCCTGGAGTATCAATAATGTCGCTTTCGCGGAGGTAATGCATACGGCACTCGCTTACTGGCAGGCCGGACGTCCTGAAGAGGCATCGCGGTTGCTTAAAAGTTCGATGCTCGACGGCATGTATATGGGAGCTTCACCCGGTAATATAGGTCAGGTAAGTTTTTATGACGCCGCCCGTGGCGAGTGCTACCGTGATTTCGCTGATCCGGTCGGAGTGTTGTCGCGTGTTGTGGTCCAGGGACTTTTCGGCTTTAATCCCGACATGATGAACGGACGCGTGACTGTGCGTCCCGGTTTTCCGTCGGAATGGGATCACGCTTCTATAGCTCATCCCGATTTCCGTCTCGCATACAAGCGCGATGGCCGCACATCCGAATATCTTCTTAACCCGAAACTTAATGGCCTGCGTGAGGTTGACTTTGTGGTACCGGCTGAAGGAACCGGCATAAAGCGACTTACAGTCAACGGTCATGATGTGGCCTGGCAGTGTGTGGCCGGAAGTGTGGGCCGTCCCTGGATAAGCTTCAGAACCGACGGTTCTCCCGAGCTGAAGGTGGCGATCGAGTGGTCAGGCGATTATCCTGATGCCGCTAAGGCGGTAGCCGTGGCTGATGCCTCGGGGCAATATAAAAAGGTGAAGCAGGGTGATATGGAATGGCTCGTGGAACAGCCGGTGGCGATGGTCGCTTCTGAGCCTGTGGAGTATGGAATCGACCTGCTTGAGGGTGCCGGCAACAAGTATGAGCCGATTGATCTTACCGGTCATTTCAACGCCAATGTGACCGATATATTCCAGAATCAGTATCTGTCGCCGCGTTCACCCTATACTACGCTTCAGCTGCCTGTTCAGGGAATAGGGGAGTGGTGTCATCCGCTTGAAACGGCTGAGATTGATGATAAGGGCTTACGCGAGGCCGGAGCTGCCGGACAGATTGTGACTCCCGGCGGTATTCCGTTCCTTACTCCGGCTACAGGACATAATGTAGCGTATACCTCATTGTTTGACAATTATCCCGACAGCATAAACATCCCTCTTGCCGGCAAAGCGCATGGAATAGAGCTGATGCTGGCAGGAAGCACCAACCACATGCAGTGTTACATGGAAAATGCCCGTGTGAAAGTGACTTACAGTGACGGTACCTCAGAATATCTTCCACTTGTGGCGCCGCACAACTGGTGCCCCATAGAGCAGGATTATTATGTCGACGGCAAGGCTTTCCGGCTTGATACTCCGCGCCCGCAGCGCATCACGCTCAAGCAAGCCATAGTAAGTGACAATCTTGAACGTGAGCTTGGAATAAAGGATGTGTATGGACGCCGTATCGATGGCGGAGCCGGTGTGTTGCTGTGCATGCCGCTCGACCCGTCACGTGAGCTTGCGTCACTGACGCTGACCACAATCTCCAATGACGTTGTGGCAGGTCTGCTTGCCGCTACATATCTGCGCGAACGTTAATCGTCATCATCGTTGTCATCGGCAGTTGCCTTTGACTCATCGACAATACCTTTGAAGGCCCCGAGCTTGTTAAACTCAAGCGACGGGCCTTTATATATTTTCACTACTGTGGCTGTCGTGGACGAGGTGATCTTCACAACACGGCGGTTAGGATAATTCTTTTCAAGATATCGGCGTATTCCGGAGCCGATAAGTTTGTCGGGGACCGCCTTCAGGTTGCAGTTGACCTCCTTCCACCGGCCCTGCGAATTAAACGTGATCTTGCTTGCATCCTTCAGTACCACAGTGTAGCTTGCGGGTTTAAGCAGCTTCTTGTTGATCTTGATGGTAAGGATGCTTGCGTCAGGAAAATATTTGTCAAGCATGTCGACTGCTGCTTCGGGCAGCTGCTCGGCATCTTTGGTATATTTTATCCGTGCCGAGGCTCCCGTCACGATAAAAAGTCCCATAAGAAGAATAGTAATAAGCTTTTTCATAATGTCAAAAGTTTATTACTATTACAGTTATGGGGTGTACAAAGTTTGATTGCCGCTATCGGGAAAAGCGATATACGGCAAAAGTCATCGGGGCGATGGCGGTTGTGTAAGGCTTCTCTTTTTCGATACCGACGGTTTCTGTGACAGGTGTGATCACCTCCGGCTGTCCTACCTCATTGTCGATGTCAGGATCAGTTGAAGCGAGTGTAGTCACGGTCAGCGACGAGTAGTCGGCGGCCTTGTGGCGTTTGCCGGTCATGTTGAATGTAAGCGGCATTTCCTGACCGGTGGTATTGGCTACCTTTACGATGCAATCACCCGATGGCTCGTCGATAACGGCCGATGCAAAGACGCCGTCAGCTCCGGTCAGCGGCTTGCCATCGCATGTCAGTTGCAATACGCGTGAGCCCTTGTTGTGGCTGTACAACTGCTGTACGTAGTAGCTTGAACTGCGTGCCGCCGACAGATTGTCAAACCATACGAGATCAGGACGCCATTGCCAGCCTTTGGTATGGGCAAGCAGTGGAGCGTATGTGGCCATGTGGACTACGTCGGCGTTGCGTTCCAGTCCGGTCATGAATGCGGCTTCCAGGAGAGCAGCATTGAAGTGGTTGTATTTCTTGCCTTTACCGTGGCAGGCATATTCTCCTGCAAATACTTTAGGCCCTTTGCGGTCGTAATTGTCATAACGTGCTCCCTGGCTGAGAAACCATTCTTCAGGGCGGTAGAAGTGTTCATCGACCAGATCCACCTTCAGACGGCGCATTTCGGGCCAGAGATACTCGAATTTGTCACCCTCGCTGCCGGGTCCCGACGAGCCTACGATGGCGATTTCGGGATGGACTTTGCGTATGGCCTCGATGAACGGGGCGAGACGGGCCGGATATTCTTCACCCCACTGCTCGTTGCCTATGCCGAGATGGCGCAGGCCGAAGGGTTCCGGATGGCCCATCGAGGCACGGAGCGCACCCCACACGGTCGTGGTGTCGCCGTTGGCAAACTCGATCAGGTCGAGGGCATCCTGAATGTAGGGCTGCAGACTGTCAACAGCCACATGTGCATCCTCACTGTTGTTCTGGAACTGGCATGCAAGCCCTACGCTGATGATTGGGAGCGGAGCCGCGCCTATCTGCTCGGCAAAACGGAAGAATTCGTAGAAACCGAGTCCGTAGCTTTGGAAATAATCCGGGAAGTATCGGTGAGGAAAGGTGTAGTGCCAGCGGTTTTCGTTAAGCGGGCGATTTTCGATGGGGCCCACTGAATTTTTCCACTGGTAGCGGGTGTCGAGATCGGTTCCCTCTACAATGCAGCCGCCGGGAAAACGCAGGACGCCAGGCTTCAGATCGGCCAGCAGTCCGGCTATGTCGGCACGGAGTCCGTTTTCATCGCCATTCCATGTATCGGCAGGAAACAGTGATATGTGCTCCAGATCGACAGGCCCTGACTTGGGATCGAGCATCAGGCGCAACTGTCCCTCCCGGACAGTCCGGCCCGGAGTCAGGGTTAATGTATATTTTTTCCAGTCGGTGCCGGTGGGTTTGATGGTCCCGCGGGCTTCCACCTGTGTTTCGCCTGCCGAAGCCGGGTCAATCAGTTCCACGCTTATGCGTCCGGGTGTATTTCCGGCATTGCGGGCCCATACTGAAAACCGATATTCCTCACCTTCGCGCATGGTTACTCCGAAATAGCCTTCATTGACGATGGCCGTGCGCTTGTGGGGATGGCCGGCCGGAGATAGGCGGACATAATGAGGATTGCGCTCAAACGGGCCGTCATCGAGCAGAGTCACATTGCCCGACGTCTGCCACCCCATGAAGTGTTGTGGAAATTCAAACGACCGGTTCTTGACCAGCTCGGCATACAGTCCGCCGTCAGCGGCATAGTTTATGTCCTCGAAAAACAGGCCGTACATCGTTGGCTGTATCGGTGCGCCCGGACGGTCTGTGGCGATGTCAAGTTGATATGCGGCCGCATTTACGGCCACTGTTGCTGCGATCGCAGTGAGTATTTTCTTCATGATACAGAGGTTTTATGGCAGTAATTATACGGTAAAGTTAGCTATAATTGCTTGACTTGCCAAGGAAAAAGATAAAATGTGCGGGTTGCAACTGACAAAATGGAGTATTTAGTTGTTATAGTTTTGTAACATGAGTCACATTATAAAAGAGGGAATATGAAGTTAAAAGCGCAACTATTGGTAATTATGGCGATATTATCGGCATATATCAGCCCGGCATCTGCACAGATGCCCGTAAGACTGTATGCCACCCGTCCGGTAGCACCCGACTCGGCCGATATTGCGTATTATGGCCGTGAGCACTTCTGGCGTGCAGCCGGTGAGGTATTTGGATTTAATATGGGTCTGTGGGCCTTTGACCGCTTCGTGCAGCACGGTGACTGGTCATATATCAACTTCCATACCATCGGCCAGAACTTCAAGCATGGTTTTATCTGGGATAATGACAAGTTGAACACCAACATGTTCCTTCATCCCTACAACGGTAGCCTGTATTATAATGCCGCACGCTCAAATGGCTTCAACTACTGGAAATCGGGCCTGTTTTCGATAGCAGGCAGTGCGATGTGGGAGCTGTTCATGGAATGTGAATATCCTTCGACCAACGATATCATAGCCACTCCGATAGGCGGTATGTGCATCGGTGAGGTATGTTTCCGCGCATCCGATGCATTTATCGATGACCGTACGACCGGTATGGACCGCTTCACCCGTGAGCTTGCCACCTTTGTCGTATCGCCGATGCGTGGCCTGACCCGTATAATCACCGGTGATGCCTGGCGCTACCGACCCACCTCGGGAAGAATGTTCGGAACACCTAATCTTGCAGTCGAATTTGGCGTCGGCGGTTCGATTCTCGACTTCCGTCACGACGGCAGCAAATTCAAGCTCGGAGGCACGATGGAGCTCAACATAGAGTACGGTGACCGCTTCGAGATCAAGAGCCGCAAGCCTTATGACTATTTCAACGTAGGTGCCACGCTTAATTTCATGAAGGGTCAGCCGGTGCTCCAGCATCTTGAGATCAAAGGACGCCTGTTGGGACGCGAATTTCTCGAGGAGAATGACATACATGTCAGTGTAGGCCTGTTCCAGCATTTTGACTTCTATGATTCCGATTCAATCAGGGGCGGTGCTGTACCGTATAAGCTCGGCGTTCCCGCGAGTGTCGGTGCGGGTGTATTGTTCCGCGATATCGAGCGTCACCGCTTCGTGCTTGATGCCTATGCACATGTCAACGCCGTGTTGCTCGGTTCAGTACTTTCGGACTATTATCTGGTTGATGAGCGCAATTATAATCTTGCCAACGGATTTTCGATAAAGTCAGGCGCCAACCTTAACTTTGACCGCGGCAAGTGGGATATCTCGCTGTCAAACGAGTATTACCGCCTGTATACCTGGAAGGGTTACGAACGCGACACCAAGCTCAGGACGGTGGATTACCGCACGCTCAATGCGATGGGCGACAAGAGTACGGCATCATTCTGCGTTACCACACTGCGTACCGACATGCGCCTGAAGCCGAAATTGTATCTCACGATGTATCTTGACCATTACCTACGCTCGACCCACTACCGTGACTATCCGCACGTTAAGTCAGCTTCGCTCGGTGCGCGCCTTATGCTGACCTACAAACTGTAGAAGGTGATTTCGTAATTACACGGAAAAACATTATCTTTGCATAGAAGATATGTAAAGCCTATGAGCGAGATACAGCAATCAATGCGTGACATACTTGAACGTGAGAGTCGGGCTATCCTTTCGATCCCGGTCAGCGACGCCTATGACCGCGCCGTTGCATTGATTGTGGATCATTGTCACCGCCGGCACGGCAAGGTCGTTGCCTCTGGAATGGGCAAGGCCGGACAGATAGCGATGAACATAGCGACGACTTTTTCCTCAACCGGTACACCGGCAGTGACTCTGCATCCGTCGGAGGCCCAGCACGGTGATCTCGGTGTGATACAGCCCGATGATGTATTGTTGCTTGTGTCCAACTCGGGCAAGACTCGTGAGATCATCGAGCTTGTCGATCTGGCTCATCATCTTTATCCTCAACTGCCGTTGATTGTCATCACAGGCAACGGCGACAGCGAGCTGGCACGCATAGCCGACGTGACTCTGCTCACATCCGGCGATCCGGAGGTATGTCCGCTCGGCATGACTCCGACCACATCCACCACCATGATGACCGTGATAGGTGATGTGCTGGTGGTAAATGTGATGCGTGTCATCGGCTTCACCCGCGAAGAATATGCCAAGCGCCATCATGGCGGCTATCTCGGTCATAAGTCGCGTGGAGAATAACATTTGAATTACTTTAAACTACTATATGAAAAAAGTCATTATAATCGGTGAATGTGAGTTGCTTGTGTTGTTTCGCAACAATCATCCGTGGCGCACTGTTCCCGGTGGAGAGATGCTCAATGCCGCTGCCGCACTCGGTACTGCCGGTGCTGATGTGTCATTTGTAGGTGAGGTAGCCTCGGATCATGTCGGCAATATCCTGACCGACTATCTGCAGTCCCACGGAGTGGGCGTGCGTTCGGTGGATCGTTTTACTGACGGTGTCACTCCGGCTACACTGATTTTTACGGATGATCATGACCATGTGTGTCACAAAGTGCGCTATGAGCGGTATTCGGCTCAGGCTTTTGACGTGATATGGCCCAAGATCGACCGTGGCGACATAGTGGTGGTGGGCGGATGCTACACGCTTGCTGACCGTGTGAGTCAGCGTGTGACTGACATCATACGTTTTGCCATCGACCGTAAGGCTATTGTTGTGTATGCTCCTCTTCTTGACGATGAGCGTATTCCGCGCATTACCCATTTCAAGCCTACTATCCTTGACTATCTCGATATGGCGTCGCTTGTGGTGACTGTCGACGGTGACATCCGCGCGCTGTGCGGTACCGATGAGGGTGAAAAGGCTTATCGCAACCATATCCGCTTCCATTGTTTCAATCACCTGCATCTTGACTTCGAGCATAAACTGATCACGTTGTTTACACGTAATGGCAGCGTGTCGGAACCGATGTTATGTGACTCCGATTATGCTAACTTTACCGCCGGAGCGATTGCCGGAGCTGTCAGTGCGCTGACCGAGGCTGAGACATTTGATCCGCTGGAACTTCCCACGATGGAAGCTATCGTAAAGAAAGCGGCAGAATCGGGTCGTACAGCTGTTGAGACCCCGCAATTTGTTATTGAAACCTCACACTAACCAGTCAAAATTTTATAGAATATGTCTACCGCACTATCTTCCGGCGCACCTAAGGGTGAATTGCCCCGTTTGGCAAAAGAGTGTAACGTAGCCATCGTGGCTGCCGAATGGAACGGTCATATTACCGGGGCGCTTACTCATGGAGCCACCGAGCTTCTCGATGCCCAGGGAGTGGGATACAGAGTGTACCATGTGCCCGGTGCCGTCGAGCTTACCTATGCAGCCTCACGTCTCAGTGAGCTGGGCAAGTATGATGCCGTCATTGTTTTCGGCTGTGTGATCCGCGGGGGGACGCCTCACTTCGATTACGTGTGTGAGAGCGTGACTTCCGGAGTTACCGGCCTGAATATGCGTCCCGGTGGCTGTCCGGTGATATTCGGCGTCCTTACCGTTGACAATGAGCAGGATGCTCTCGACCGAGCCGGCGGTGTATTGGGAAATAAAGGCACAGAAGCCGCAGAGGCAGCAATAAAAATGATTGATTTTATTGCGAATATATAATTTAATTGTTACCTTTGCAGCACTAAACAACGGGCGAATACCAGAGTGGCCAAATGGGGCAGACTGTAAATCTGCTGGCTTATGCCTTCGGTGGTTCGAATCCATCTTCGCCCACACAATCAGGCAGCGTCAATTTTGATGCTGCCTGATTGCTTTTTACTAATTAGGCTAATTGATCCGATAGGCCTAATTAGCAGCTAAGCCCGATTAGACTAATTAGTCTAATCGGGCTTAGCTGCTTTGGTGCGCACGAAGGGACTCGAACCCCCACGTCGTCAGACACTAGATCCTAAGTCTAGCGCGGCTACCAATTACGCCACGTGCGCAGATTAAGATGGTGCAAAGTTACTCACTTTGCACCGTATGTGCAAGAATTTTGATCGTTTTTTACTCGACGGTCACTGATTTAGCCAGATTGCGAGGCATATCCACATTACAGCCTTTCATCACCGCGATATGGTAGGCAAGAAGCTGCAAAGGTATCGAGACTATGATCGGCGAGAGCTCCTCGGGAACAACAGGAATTTCAAGCGTATAGTCGGCGATCTGCGGGATAGTTGTGTCGCCCTTTGTAACAATGGCGATTACAGAGCCTCCACGGGCTTTTACCTGCTGTATGTTGGAGATGATCTTGTCGTGGAGCTCATCGGCCGGAGCGATAAACACGGTAGGCATCTCACGGTCGATCAAGGCGATAGGACCATGCTTCATTTCGGCGGCAGGATAGCCTTCGGCATGGATATAACTGATTTCCTTGAGCTTAAGTGCGCCTTCCAGGGCCGACGGATAATTGTAGCCACGGCCGAGATAGAGGAAGTTATGCACGTAAGTGAACCTTGATGCCAGATGTTCGATCGCCGGATTAAGCTCGAGAGTCTCCTGAATGAGCTCGGGCAGCTTCATCAGCGAACTGCATACTTTGGCAAGCTTTTCGGCACTGATTGTGCCGCGGAGACGTCCGAGGGCGAGTGCAAGCATTATAAGTACGGTTACCTGACCGGTGAAGGCCTTGGTGGATGCTACGCCTATTTCCGGACCTACGTGGATGTAAGTGCCTGAGTCGGTGGCGCGGGCAATCGACGAGCTTACGACGTTACATACACCGTAGACGAAGGCTCCGTTTTTCTTGGCCAGTTGGATGGCGGCAAGGGTATCGGCGGTCTCTCCTGACTGGGAAATGGCGATTACGATGTCATCCGAGTTGATGACAGGCTTGCGGTAGCGGAATTCGCTTGCATACTCCACGCGGGTAGGTATGCGGCACAGCGATTCGATGACCTGCGCTCCGATAAGGCCTGCATGCCATGAGGTACCGCATGCCACGATGACTATACGCTTGCCCTGCATGAAGCGGTCAGGATGCTCCATGATGCCTGAGAGCTTGATGTCGGTGCCGTTGTTGACGATACGTCCGCGTATGCAGTCGAGTATCGTGGTAGGCTGCTCGAATATCTCCTTAAGCATGAAGTGGGGATAACCGCCCTTCTCAAGCTGTGACACTGACAGGCGAAGAGTCTGGATGTCGATATCACACTCGCGGTTGTCACGTGTGATCACCTGAAGAGGCTTGTTGCGGCGTATGATGGCGATCTCATCGTCACGGAGATATATGACCTTGTTGGTATAATCGATGATAGGAGTCGCGTCAGAAGCAAGGAATGTCTCGTTTTCGCCTACACCGAGTACAAGCGGTGAGCTCTTGCGTGCCGCGATGATCATGTCGGGCTCGTCGGCGCTTATCACGGCTATGGCATAGGCGCCTACCAGCTGGTCAAGTGCTTCACGCACGGCGTCGATAAGCGAACACTTGGTAGTGTCATGGATATATTCGATAAGCTGCACCACAACTTCGGTGTCCGTTTCGCTTCGGAAGTTGCATCCATGCTCTTCAAGAGCCTTTTTGAGAACGGCATAGTTTTCGATGGTGCCGTTGTGCACTATCGCTATGCGGCCGCTCTTGCTGTACTGAGGATGGGCGTTTGCATCATTAGGCTCACCGTGGGTAGCCCAGCGTGTATGCGCTATTCCGAGCGTGCCTGTGGTGTCCTTAGATTCGCAAAAGGCCTCGAGCTGGTTGACTTTGCCTTTTGACTTGTAGATGTTGAGTTTATCTTCGGGATTGATGATGGCTACACCCGCACTGTCATACCCGCGGTACTCCAGGCGATGAAGTCCCTTTATCAATATAGGGTAAGCTTCACGCTCACCGATATATCCCACTATTCCACACATAATAGATAAAGATTTAGTTATTAATAAGACGTGTTGATCAATACTTGATTTCGTAAGCAGGTATATCTACCAGCTTCATGCCGAAAACAAGCGTACTGTAAGGCTGTATTGTTCCCGAACCGGTAGCGCCATAGGCACTCTGATAAGGGATCACCACCTCGATGGTGTCGCCTACATGCATCTGCTGTAACACACTTGTCCATCCCGCAATAAGGCTGTTGACCTGAGTAATCAGCACCGAGTCGGTGTTGCGGTAGCTCGAGTCAAAGGCAACCTCATTGTAAAACTTGCCGATATACTTTACGCTGACAGTAGAAGTAGAGTAGGGTACGAGATTACCGGCTGTCTTGCTGCGGTCATTGAACCAATGAGCCAGCACATAGTTGCCCGGGTCGTAGGACGCACGTATAGTGTCATAATATGGTGTGCCGTCAGGATTCTTTTTTAATCCCTGTTCGGCAAGCCATGAGTTGTTGATATCGCGCCATTCGGCATACGTGTCCCAATTGTTGTCAGATTTGTTACACGAGCTTATAATGGCGACGATACCGATAAGGAGAGCTATAAACGGTAAGCGTTTCATCAAATAAAATTAAATGGTAGGTTAAAATTGCACCGCAGGCGCCGTCTCGGCTCCGGCAGCGGCTTTAAACTGGGGCTTGGGTGTAAAGCCAAACCATCCCGCATAGATAGTCGTCGGGAACTTCTTGATCGAAGTATTGTATTCCTTAACCGCTTCAGTATAACGTCCGCGGGCTACGGCTATGCGGTTCTCGGTGCCTTCAAGCTGTACCTGCAGGTCACGGAAGTTCTCGTTGGCCTTGAGGTCAGGATAGGCTTCGCTCACGGCAAGCAGTGACTTCAGGGCTCCGCTCAACTCATTCTGGGCCGACTGGAAGCGGGCCAGAGTCTCTTCGTTGAGGTCATCGGCATTGATATTCACCGAAGTGGCCTTGGCACGGGCCTCGGTCACTTTGGTGAATGTATTTTCCTCGTGGGCGGCATAACCCTTGACGGTAGCCACGAGGTTAGGGATCAAATCGGCACGGCGCTGATACTGGTTCTCAACTTCGGCCCAGCTTTGGTCGACAGTCTGCTGTTTGTCAACAAGAGAGTTGTAGTTACATGACGTCATGCCCAATGCAAGAGCTATGGTCAGTAGAACCGGGAATATACGGCGTAATGCTTTCATTGTCATTGATTTTAAAGTAAATATCAGGGTAAGGGTGATCAACCAAGCTTGCGCAGCAGTGAGTTGATGCTCACAGTGTCGTGGATGAGCTTGTGCAGGTCGGCCACCGGTACGCGGGTCTGATTCATCGAGTCACGTTCACGGAGTGTTACGGTGTTGTCCTCGAGAGTCTGATGGTCGACGGTCACGCAGAAAGGAGTGCCTATGGCATCCTGACGGCGGTAACGCTTACCGATCGAGTCTTTTTCTTCGTAGTGGGTGGGGAAGTCAAATTTAAGGTCGTTGACGATCTCACGAGCCTTCTCAGGCAGACCATCCTTACGCACGAGCGGCATTACGGCACACTTTACAGGTGCCAGTGCCGGCGGCAGGTGGAGCACTACGCGGGTGTCGCCACCTTCGAGAGGCTGTTCCTCGTAGCTTGAGCAAAGTACCGACAGGAACATACGGTCAAC
>CAZIPQ010000061.1:0-14117 GCA_964541165.1 uncultured Muribaculum sp. | reverse complement strand
GCTCGGCACCTGGTACGGCATGTTCCTGCACGAGGCCCAGTATCTTGAGCCGGTAATGCGTGACATCGAGGCCTTCCTGCGCTCTTCGCAGCGTAACGTGACCGGCCGCGTCATCATCGACCTGAAGCCTTATCACTTCGTGACTGTCGGTGTAGACAGCCCGTTTGACCTGATGAAAACCAATTTCGGCGAGTATGGCGAGATCAGCCGCGGCTGGACTGCCGACGACGTGAAGGGCTTCACCAAGATACTCGGCAACCAGATGAAGATATACTACTCCGTACAGGAGCGCAACAATAAAGAGCGCGAGGCATGATCAAGGCTGGCATAATAGGAGGTGCCGGTTATACCGCCGGCGAGCTGATAAGACTGCTTATCAACCATCCCGACGTAGAGATAGTGTGGGTCAACAGCGCCAGCAACGCCGGTAATCTCGTTACCGACGTGCATCAGGGCCTGGTTGGAGAGACTGACCTCCGGTTTACCTCGGAGACTCCGCTTGACCAGATCGACGTGCTGTTCTGCTGCACCCCTCACGGCGATACCCGTAAGTTCATGGAAAGCCATGAAGTGCCCGAGGATCTCCGCATCATCGACCTATCAACCGATTACCGCATCGAGGACGGCACCCACGACTTCGTGTACGGACTTCCTGAGCTTAACCGCAAGCGCATCGTGCGCGGAGCCAAGCGCGTGGCCAATCCCGGATGCTTTGCGACGGCGATCCAGCTGGCATTGCTGCCTCTGGCCAAGAATCTGCTGCTCAACAACACGATCCACGTCACCGCCATCACCGGCTCGACAGGCGCAGGGGTAAAACCGGGCGCAACAAGCCACTACTCATGGCGCAACAACAACGTGTCGATCTACAAGCCGTTCAAGCACCAGCATCTTGAGGAGATACGTCAGTCGCTCGGTCAGCTTCAGTCGAGTTTCAACGCCGATATCGACTTCCTGCCGATGCGCGGCCCGTTCGCACGCGGCATCATGGCGGCCGTATATCTCGACTGCCCGCTTGACATCGAGCATCTGCGCAAACTCTACGATGAGTATTACGATGACCACAACTTCACCTTTGTGGTCGACAAGGCTCCTGACCTGAAGGATGTGGTCAACACCAACAAGTGCATACTCCACATCGACAAGGTCGACGGCAAGGTACTCATCACCTCCGTGATCGACAACCTGCTGAAAGGCGCTTCGGGTCAGGCCGTACACAACATGAACCTGCTGTTCGGACTCCATGAGCGCGTAGGCCTCCAGCTGAAGCCATCGGCATTCTAACTAAAAACATGACTTACAATGAAGTTATTTGACGTATATCCGCTATTTGACATCACGATAACCAAGGGTCGCGGCTGCCACGTCTATGATGACAAGGGCACCGAATATCTTGACCTCTACGGCGGCCATGCCGTGATATCGGTGGGACATTGCCACCCCCATATCGTCAAGGCTATCGACGATCAGGCATCGCAGCTGATGTTCTATTCCAACTCGGTCATCAATCCGCTCCAGCAGCAGCTGGCCGACAAACTCGGCCGCGCGTCAGGCTATGACGACTATCAGCTGTTTCTGGTCAACTCGGGAGCAGAAGCCAACGAGAACGCCCTGAAACTGGCGTCGTTCCACACCGGCCGCAAGCGCGTGATCGCCTACAGCAAGGCTTTCCATGGCCGCACATCGGCTGCTGTCGAGGCAACCGACAATCCAAAGATCGTGTCACCGCTCAATGATAACGGCCACGTTACATTCCTGCCGCTCAACGACATCGACGCCACAGTCAAGGAACTGCGCAAAGGTGATGTAGCTGCCGTAATCGTCGAGGGCATCCAGGGTGTGGGTGGTATTCATGTGCCGGGTGATGACTTCCTGCGGGTTGTACGCGAGGAGTGTGATGCCACAGGCACCGTACTCATCCTTGACGAGATCCAGTCAGGTTATGGCCGTTCAGGACGCTTCTTCGCCCACCAGTATTCAGGCATCCGCCCCGACCTTATCACCGTGGCAAAGGGTATCGCCAACGGTTTCCCGATGGGAGGCGTGCTGATAAGCCCGAAGTTCAAGCCTGTGTACGGACAGCTCGGCACCACATTCGGAGGCAACCATCTCGCATGTGCCACCGCCATCGCCGTACTCGACATTTTTGAGGAGGAGGAACTTGTTGACAATGCCGCCGTTGTAGGCACATATCTGCTTGAGAGTCTGCGCGGACTGCCGGGCATAAAGGAAGTACGCGGTATCGGCCTCATGATAGGCATCGAACTCGAATTCCCCGCCAAGGAGCTGCGCCGCCGCCTGATCTTCGACGAGCATGTGTTTACCGGAGCCGCCGGCACCCACATCGTCAGGCTGTTGCCCCCGCTCAGCCTCACAATGGCCGAGGCCGAGGAATTCATGATCCGCTTCAAACGCCTGCTGGCCGAGTGTAAGGAAGGCTGAAGGGTGCGCCCGTAAACCGTTTTAAATTCGCCATGTTCCGAAATATTTTGAGGAGCATGGCGAATTTCGTATATTTGCAATATGTCGGTAAATAAAGTAATATTGATAGGCAACGTAGGGCAGGATCCCGAAATACGCTATGTGGACACGCGTCCTGTAGCGTCGTTCTCGCTTGCCACGACCGAGCGCGGCTATGTCACCGCAGCGGGCGTACAACTCCCCGACCGCACCGAGTGGCACCGCATAGTGATGTGGGATAAAGCGGCAGAAACCGCCGAAAAGTATATACGCAAGGGCTCCAAGCTATATATCGAGGGAAAACTTCGCACCCGTACATGGGAGGACCGCAACACTATCAAGCATACCGTAACTGAAATTTACGTGGAGCAGTTTGACATACTGTCACGTACCGGCAATTAACCATTCATTATGAAATATTTCATCTCCGCCGGCGAGGCTTCGGGTGACCTGCACGCCGCACAACTCATCACTGCGCTCAAAGAGCAGGACAGCAAGGCCGAAATAACCTTTCTCGGCGGCGATCTCATGGCCGCTGCAGCCGGATGCCAGCCGGAGTTACACTACCGCGACATGGCATTCATGGGCTTCAGTGAGGTGCTGCGTCATCTGCCGCAGGTGCTTTCCAATCTGCGCCATGCCAAAGAGGCTGTAAAACGCGTGATGCCCGATGCCCTGATACTGGTGGATTATCCGAGCTTCAACCTCAAGCTCGCCGAATATGCCAGCAGACTCGGCATACCGGTATATTACTATATTTCCCCGAAAGTGTGGGCATGGAAAGAGCACCGCGTAAAGGCTATACGCCGGCTTACACGCGCAGTGTACTGCATACTGCCCTTTGAAGTGGCTTTCTACCGCGACCGTCACGGGATGGAGGTGAAATATGTGGGCAATCCCTCGGTCGAGGAAATCGACAACCGCAAGAACCGGTTAGGTTCGCGTGAGGAATTTCTAAAGCGCCACGGACTCCCCGACAAACCTATCATCGCACTCGTGCCGGGCAGCCGCGCCGGCGAAATACGCAATAACCTGATGATAATGGAGCAGGCCGCACAGCAGTTTCCTGAATATCAGACCGTGATTGCCGCCGCCCCGGGAATAAATCTCTCGTATTACGGATATTACATCACTCCCGGGACACCGATAGTGAGCGACTCGACCTTCGAGCTTATGTATCATGCCGATGTCGCGCTCGTCACCTCGGGAACAGCCACACTGGAATGTGCCCTGCTCGGCACTCCTCAGGTGGTATGTTACCGGTCAAGCGGCAGCAAGCTCGCTTACCGCATCATGGAGAAGATACTGAAAGTGCACTATGTGTCGCTGCCTAACCTGATTGTCGATCACGAAATAGTGCCCGAGATGCTGATGCACAACTGCAACTCAAAGGCCGTGAGCCGTGAGCTGCGCAACATACTCCCCGGAAGCCCCGGGCATGACAATCAGCTCGAGGGATACCGGCTGATGCGTGAGGTACTCGGCACCTCCGATGCCGCAGCCACCACCGCACGCGACATAATCGCTGACATAAAACTTAAGAAATGAGCAACAACGACAAGCATAAGGTATTATTCGTGTGCCTCGGCAATATATGCCGTTCAGCGGCTGCCGACGGCATCATGCACAGCATTGTGGCCGAACATGACGACGAGGCCAATTGGGTGATCGATTCGGCGGGAACCTACGGCGGTCATGCCGGACAGCTCCCTGACCAGCGCATGAGGGTACACGCACGGCGCCGCGGCTACGAACTGACCCACAGGGCGCGTCAGGTGACCGAGGCCGACTTTGACCGTTTCGACATGATAATAGCGATGGACTCGTCAAACATTGACCGCTTGAAGCGACTCGCCCCTACCGTAGAGGCCGAAGCCAAGATACACCCCATGATCGACTTTGTAAAAACGGCCACCCGCTATGACCACGTACCCGATCCGTATTATGAGGGAGCCGAAGGCTTTGAACTGGTACTCGACCTGCTTGAGGACGGATGCCGCAATCTGTATAACTCATTGAGCAGCAAATGAACGACCAGGACGCACGTCTTAACGCCTTGGCCACGCGACCCATAGTGAAACTGCTGTGGGAATACAGCCTTCCCGCTGTGGTGGGCATGGTGGTGATGTCACTCTACAACGTTGTCGACCGCATATTCATAGGACGCGGTGTAGGTGCGGATGCAATTGCCGGACTGGCCATTACATTTCCGGTAAGCAACATCAGCGCGGCCATAGGTGTGCTCGTCGGAGCCGGTGCGTCGGCACGCGTGTCACTGCTCCTCGGCCGTAAGGATCTACGGGGTGCCGAAATGGTGCTTGGCAACGCACTTGTACTGATACTGACCAATGCCACGCTGTATCTGACATGCTTCGCGGTGTTTATCGACGATCTGCTGATAGCATTCGGCGCGTCGGCCAACACACTCCCCTACGCGCGCGAGTTCATGCTGTATCTGCTTCCGGGCATGCTGGTGATGAACGTGATGTTCAGCCTCAACAGCATCATGCGTTCGTCAGGCTATCCTAAGCTCGCCATGTTCACCATGTTTATCGGTGCCGGATGCAACGTCATCCTTGCTCCCATATTCATTTTTGTCCTCAAAATGGGCATCAAGGGTGCTGCGATAGCTTCCGACATAGCCATGTCGATAGGCGCGGTGTTTGTACTCGCCCACTTCTTCCGCAATAACGTCACTTTACGCTTTACGCGAGGCACCTATCGGCTGAGATGGCCCATAATATGGTCAATCATCAACATCGGCGCAGCGCCGAGTATAGTCAACTTCACGGCATCGGCCATCAACGCCATCATCAACCGTTCGCTGCTTCAGTACGGAGGCGACATGGCCGTGGGAGCGGTAGGCATATTCAGTACCTATACATCGCTCCTGTGCATGATAGCGGTAGGTATAAGCCAGGGAGTACAGCCGATACTCGGCTACAATTACGGCGCGGGGCTTATGTCGCGTATGCGCAAGGCATTCTGGATAGCTGCAGGGGCCGCCACTCTGTTTACTACTCTCGGCGCAGTGGGAAGCCTTTTCTTCCCGCGCTATATCGCCATGGCATTCACAAATGATTCAGAACTCATAAATGCCACCTCGACGGCACTGGGCATAGCGACACTGTTCTTCTGGCCGGTAGGCTTCCAGATCGTGTCCACGACACTGTTCCAGTCAATTGGTATGGCAGGTAAATCGATATTCCTGAGTCTTACGCGCCAGGTACTTTTTCTCATACCGCTGCTGCTTATCCTGCCTCATATCTACGGGCTTAACGGAGTATGGGCATCCTTCCCATCAAGCGACGTAGCCGCGACGGTCGTCACCGTCATAATGGTGTGGTGGCAGTTTCACCGCCTGAAGTAACGGTACATTGCCCGCCTTACCGCCACGGTATTGATGAGGGTGATGACAACAGTGATGACAATTCCAGTCATAATGGCTGCAAACGGCGAAACTCCGCTCATGCCGAGCTTGTCGAGACGTGGCATCCACTGAAAACGCGCCACAAGCATTGCCACTACAGCGACAGCGAGGACAATGCCGTTAACCGCATAGATAATGGACAGATAATAGCGCGACACATCGCCCGGCGAATAGCCGAGCTGCATGAGCGAGTGTAACGTGTTGCGGCTCTTCTGAAGGAGCAGACTTACGCTCAGAAGCAATATAAACAGCGACAGCAAGCTTATCACCGCACCTACGGCAATCACGCTACCGGCCATCACACGCATGAAATAAGCGATCTTGTCATTGTCGCCACGGTCACCTCCGGCCTCATAGCCGTGAGCCTTCAGATAGTCGCGTATCGCCGGCTCTCCGGGGGAATTCACCTCAACGATAAGCCTCGACGGAGCCGGCTCCGAACTATCCCCGAACCGGGCATTTGCCCATGTCATGAACTCCTCGGGCACGGCCACGGTATTAAGCCGCGAGGAAAACCCGGCTATGCGTGCGGGAAGCCACTCCTGACGCCCGTTGCCGCTGACCGACACTCTCAACGGTATCGCACCAATCATAGCCTCGCTTAGCTGCGGCAGCCCGCGTGAGGAAGCAAAACCGAAGTTATACAGCGACAGATAGTCCTTGCTCAACACGATAGGCACCTCAGGATGAGCGGGATCAAATGTCCAGCCGGAAGGGATGACGTCAAAAAAATCATCGGGGATCGATTCGAAGAACAATGCCGTCGACAATCCGGCGCCACCCATGTCGACCGACGCGGTGACATTATAGGTTGCTGCGGTAAACTCCCCTACACGACGCACCCACGGCTGACTCTTCAGCTCACTGATCTCCTCCGGATCAAATACCGACGCTCCTCCGGAGAGTGAACCTAATCCCTCCACCTTATGTGAGATCACGATGTAGTCACGCGACATAAATGAATCATCGCCGTTCCATGCGGCGCTGATATCGCCATAAAGCTGCATGGCGGTGATCACTATGGCAAGGCCCACCAGATTGGCAAGGGCATAACCGCCAAGCTGGGCCACACTTATATTACGGCGCAAAAGACGCCACACTATGGAATTACCGCTACCTTTCATCTCTACATGATTATTGAGGAAGCATCAGCTATATTGAGATCATTGCCTACCGAGGTCACGATCAGGCCCGCGCCCTGCCGCAAGACCTCTTCGGTGATAAGAGTGCTTACAGCGGTATTGTTGACACTGTCGAGATGGCTCACGGGCTCATCGAGAAGCAGGAAGTCAAACGGCTGACACAACGTGCGCACCACCGCCACCCGCTGCTGCTGCCCGAGAGACAGCCGTCCGGCCATCTCATGTGCCTTCTCAGCCACTCCGAGACGCTCAAGCATACCAAGTATCTCCTCAGACGATTTATAGCGTGTAAGACGGTTTTTTACTTCGATATTATCGAGTACGCTCAGCTCGGGAAACAGTGCCATGTCCTGCGGCAGAAGCGCCAGATGCCGACGGCGAAGCTCACACCACCGGTCGGGGCTCAGTGAGCGTGCATCTATACCTCCGATGAGCAGCGTACCGGAATAATCGGTGCGGCTGCCGTAGATAAAGCTGCACAGCGATGACTTGCCGGTACCTGAGGAGGCCCTTACAAGCCATTTACCGGGCCTTGTGAAGGTCACATCCGTGGCCCATATACCGGAATTAAGGGAGCGTCCGGCAAATACGTCCGGCACCACTCCCTTAAGCTCTATACTGTCGATACGCTCCATCAGGTTCAGTCAGCGGCTACGATACCGGATAATTCCTCAAGCAGCGGAGCAGTCGTACCGTTAAACGAGAACTCCATCTCAAAGTCCTTGTCAATCTCCATCGTGATATTAAAGCCACGGCCTCCGTAGGTACTCTCGGCAAGGGTATTGGGGATATTGGCCCACAATCCGGCCACATTGCCTTTCATTATCTTTGCAGCCGCCTTGTTGCCGAGCTGACTGAGAGGACGATTGGTAAGCACGAGGCAATTGCCGTCGACCGCCTTCAGGGTCACGGGAGCCATACCGGGAGCCTGCCATACGTATTCGTCATCTTTCTTCATCAACGGCAGCCCGAGAGTGGACGATATGTCACCGAGATCCTTAAGAGTCTGTTTTATCTCGGACTTTTTCATCTGTACGGCAACTACAAAATTGATGTCATTGCTGAAATTCTGGGTTGTGACCCGTTCATCAAGTGTCGGGCCCACGGCCATCATAACGGTGCCGTCAATACGTTTAAGATACGGTATGACCAGACTCATCATGGCACGGGTACGGTAATCGACGGGGCTGACCGAGTTAAAGTACTCCACAAGGGCCTCCCAGTCGGTGTTTCCATTAACACCTACGCATGCCACCATAACATCGGAAGGCATGGTATAATCCAGCAGTGAAGTATTGATACGGGCAAAATTCTGCGACATGTCGGCTTCATTGCCATCGGCGTCGATATATTCGGCATCGAGCTCCACACGCATGCCGTCATCGCTGATATCGGCGGTAATGCAGGTCCATGCACGGTCACGTCCGGTAGAGGCTATGGCAACACGCATTATGTCACCGTGGTCGGTAAGGAACTTGTTGATTCCTTTTATATCGGCTACCGATGTATTGGCTGCACGTGACAGCTCATCGGCGAGCATGGCGGCGGCACGGTCAGGCTTGCCGGCCATAAGCCAGCCCTGCTTGTCCTTTATAAGCAGATTGACATCTTCAAGTGAATAGACATCAAATCCGTTAAACGACTGCGGGGTACCGGTGACACCCATGTCGCTCAGCAACGAAGTGACGTCATTGATGGTGAATGTGTACACATAGGTACTTGTAGAAAGCATGGCCTTCAGATCGGCACCGGTAGGCTTTACAGAAAAACCGGCCATCAGATGACGGTCAATGGCATGAGAGGTGAGCAATGCGGTGATCTCCGTGCGGGCTTTGTCAGAAGCATGGGCCAGAAACTGTCCGAGTGTCTGCTCGGCCGTAAGCTTACCGCCATAGGCAATTCCGTTCATGGCGTTCATAAGACGCTCGGCGTCAAAGGTAACTACACCGGGGGCATCGGCAGGGATAGTGCCGAGCATACCGGCGGTATGGGAACATGAAGCCGCAGAAAGCAGCATGCACACAGCGGCAAAGGCCGCCCATAGCTTGGTTTTCATATCAAAGGGGGATTTACAAGTTCTTTCAAATCACCAACAATGGCAGCGCCATATTTGTTGGCCGGTTCACGGAGTGCAAAGATAATATTTTACTCCGTGTTTAACAAATGGCTGTACGGGAGTGTTATATAAACAAAAAGCAACTTATTATGATGAGAATTAAATTAGGAACAACTCCCGTAGGTATCACCTACAGCGATGTGGAACTGAGAGAAAAAGTTCTTGGACTCATAAGCGCGGGCCCGGAAGGCACAGGATTCCGCACTATATGTGACACAGTAATGGAAAATGCTGAAAGCGAGGGCAAGCTTAACACTCCCGCCGGCCAGCAATACCAGTGGATGGAGCTTGACAGAGCCGACATACTGCGTATAGACCGCATTATAGCTCAGGCGCTGAACGACGGTGTCATCATGGTAGACTATGACACCACCCATTACAATACTGCCGATACATATTTTGTGAAGTTATGAGCAAGCGTATAGTCATAATGGGCGCTACGTCAGGGATCGGTCTGCACCTCGCCGAGACGTATGCCGCCATGGGCTGGCGCGTAGGCGCAGCCGGACGCAATGAGGAGGTGATGAAAAAACTCAAGGAGATGTTTCCGGAACAGATAGAATGGGAACATATTGACGTGACCCGACGTGACGCACCCGCGCATCTGCTGCAGCTGATACGCAAACTTGGCGGCATGGACGTGTATCTGCACTCTTCAGGAATATGGATTGACAATCCCGAACTGGATGCCGAAGCCGACGTAGCCACGGCTGAGACCAATGTCATAGGATTTACCCGCATGATGGATATCGTGTATCGCTTTTTCAGCAAGATCAGCGAGAAGGGCGGCCATGGACAGATAGTGGCGATAACATCAGTAGCCGGCACAAAAGGAATCGGCGACATGGCATCCTACTCGGCCTCGAAGCGCTATCAGATGACCTATATGCAGGCGCTCGAGCAGCATGCACGTCAGCATGGAGCTGACATTGACTTTACGGACATCCGTCCCGGATGGACCCGCACACCGCTTGCCAAGGAAGGGCACGATTATCCCATGAGCATGACGGTACAGGAGCTCGTGCCGCTCATAGTCAAGGCCGTGAAGCGTCATCCGCGTGTATGCGTGATCGACCGTCGCTGGGCAGCCGCAGTGTTCCTGTGGAACCTTATCCCCGGCTGTCTGTGGGTAAAACTCCCGGTAAAACCCTACTGATGATCACCGGCGACGGCGCACCGAGCGTGTAGCCGACGATGACGGTGTGGAACTGTTTTTGATCTTGGCCTGTTTTACCTTGGTCTGCTTAGGTTTGGCTGCACGGCGTGAACGTGCGGCCGATTTTTTTATCTGCGAGTCATCGCGCACAGCGATTGTATCGCCTGAGGCGGCACGTTCGCGTGCCTCGCGCATCGCAATGACCTCCTCACGGGTAGGAGTCCACATCTTGTCCTCATAGGTGACCAGATAGTTCTGTATGCTGTCCTGGGCCTTCTTGCGGTCATCGGGATCAGGATACATCTGCATCATCGACAGGTTGCGCAGATTGCGTGTCTTGTAGATATCTCCCTCATAAAGGCCCATACGGAAGAAATCGTCGTAGGTATATTCGGGCAGATTGTTGTCGTCGTCGATAAATATGGCCTGACTCACCAGATAGGGGCGCAGATCGCTCATGCGTACCCAGAACATAGGGAAACGCACCGCCTCACCTCCGAAGTCACCGGCACGGTGAAGCACGGGGCAGATTGCCTCGACAACAGTACGCATGCGGCTGTCGCGCTTGTCGACCTCCCAGTTCTCAAGGATATAGTAACTGAGCACCTCGTTGGAGGGAACATCCGACGGCTCTATGTCAAAGCGCGGATTACGTTCGGTAGAGCCCTTGGCGTCGGTATACAGGACATGGAAGCGGTCGAGCATGTCGCGTACATTCACCTTATATTCGTCGGTGAACACCTCGCGGCCATCAAGATACTCGTAGGCATTGAGCTTACCGGAGGCCAGAAGACGCATTATGATGCGGAACAGATTTTCCTGCCCGTCGGTAATCTCCTCGGGATAATAGAGAGTGGCATTCTTCACATTACCGAGATCCAGTTCACGATAGACGACTTTACGCCACTGGGCCTGATCGCCGTCAGGATCCTCAAAGAAGCGCTGCATACGGTCAGAAACACCGGGAGCCTGCGCCGACGACTTGCGGCCGGCGGCGTCATCACCGGCTGAACGGCGCACTACACTCGATGAACTCGACTGTTGCTGAGCCGCGGCACTGACAGCCAGCAGCATGCCGGCAAGCATTGTGATATATCGATGACACTTCATAGTCAATATGCTGGAATTAAATTAGTTTACAATTACTTCAAGCGGAGCGAGATCACGTTCTATACCGTCGGGACCCACTGCGCGGACACGTGATATGAAGAAGCGTTTACCACGTGACAGGCGACGGAATGCATCCTTCTGGCGTTGTGAGAACTGATTGCCCTGTGACACCTCGGGGATCGCATTGCCCATAGAGTCAAAGAATATGGTCTCGAAGCCGAGCACCTTGTAGCTTACATTGAGCAGATCATCGTCAATGGCAGCCTCGATGCCGGGAGCGGCGAGAAGCTGCGACTTAGCAAACGGGCGCGAACCTTTGTAGCGCTCGGGATTGCCCTTGGCATCGGTATAAGCTATATAAGGGGTCGGATCAGGCAACTTACGGACACGGAAGGCCATGGAAGCTACCTGCATGGGGCGTCCGTCGATGGTGGCATTGACGGTAATGACAGCCTCCTGCCCTATTTTTGACGGACGGGCAAGCCACTTGTCGCCGCTGCGGGTGAGGGTACCGTTGGTCATAGTTGCGGAAACGGCGCCGGGAGCCACACCGGGCACCGATATGCTGACCGGGTTGTCAATACCGGCATATAGCACATTCATCATCGTAGCCGATACGGTAGCGCTCGGTTCAATGACGGTATAGCTTGACTGAAAGTCATGACGGGTCACGGAGCCATCGTCATGAGACACCTCAACATAACCGGAATAATCAAAATTGCCCGTAGATGAGGCCGGAAGCTCAAGTAATCCCCGGTCATTGGGGAGCTTGTTGCCGTTGATAAACACAGCGGGGCGCTGAGTCGTATCGACAGCCGCAAGCACGATATTGGCCGAATACTTGCTGCCACGCATCACATTGCGCGACTGCGGGATGACAAAAGCGTTGAGCTCGTTGACACGCAGGTCGCCGGCATCGACATTGGCCAGAAGTGTGGTAAGAGCCTCACCCTCGGCATAGCGCAGGTCATTCTGCAGCTTGGTAAGCAGCGTAATGGCGGCAACGGCGGGCTTGTTGTCAAACATTGCCTCTTCCCATGACCGCGACGTGAGGGCGTCATGGCCCGTAACGGGTGCGGTAGTCAGCGCGGCCGCTATATTGGCACGCTTGACCGAATCAGTCATGACCGACATGACTGATGTACGGTAGGCATCGACCTGCTCACGCAGACGGCGGCCGAGACGATCCGAGGGGCCGAGCATCACCACAGCCGCAGCCTCGAGGTCATCCTTGTTGAGCAGATCGGCAACCGTGGCGTCACTGCCGTCAGCCTCGCGTGCTATGGCAAGTTTCAGAGAATCGACAAAATCGTATACCAGGGTTGTGGACCGGCGTACTTCAGACGCCTGACTGAGCCACGGACCACCCTTTTCAGGATTCTGCTCGGTAAGCGCCTCAAGGCGCGCATAAAGCAGTCCGTTGCGCTCAGCCACATTGTCGTTGGAGCGCGACACGCCTTCCTCAACCTGCGAAAAACCGTCGAGCACATCACTCGACACATTGAGCGCAAGCATGGCCGTCAGAATGATGTACATAAGGTTGATCATCTTCTGACGGGGTGACAGTCCGCGTGTATTATTGCTTCCCATTTACTGCTTGTTGAGATGAGGCATGTTGACGGTCATGGCCGTAAGCATGTTTTCGTAAACCTGATTCAGCTGCTGCATGTAGCGTGCCATCTTTTCGGTCTCTTCAAAATAGCGTTCGCTCATCGACGATGACTTCTCGTACATGTCACGTATATCCTTGATACCCTTGTTGACCTTGTCAATGGCATCAAGCTGCGAGCTGACACTCTTGAGCTGAATTCCGTAGATGGTATTGAGACCGGCGATATTGCGGTTGAGGGCCTGCATCTCCTCGGCATAGCCGGTAGAGCTTGCGGTGATGGCCTCGGAATTGTCCGTGATGGCTTTATAGGACCCTAACAATACCTCACTCACCTCATTGAGACGGTGGGTAGTGTCGCGCAGACGGTCAAGCTCAGCCGACAGCGCCGTCATCTGGTCAATATATTGCTCCGGAGACCCGGCGGGAGCCGCGGATGCGGCCGATGCGGCAGGTGAAGCTGAAGCTGCGGATGCGGCAGGAGCGCCTGCGTTAACGGCCATATGTCCGGAGACTACACCGGAAACAAAGCCTACGGCAGGTGCGATGACCGACCCCGAGGCACCGGCTACACGGCCGGCAGCAACTGAGGCCTTATCATCAGCCTCATCGCCCTCCTTGGGAGCCGACTCCTTGCCGTCATGATGATTTTCAAGCTCAGGAAACACCTCTTCCCAGTGATATTCACGCGGCGGGCGATCAAAGGCTGTAAGGATAAACATAAGGACCTCGGTACCCATACCGATACACAGCAGAGTGTCGCCCCCACGCAGATGGAGTATCTTGAAAAGGGCACCCCATATAACGATGGCGGCACCTATGGAATAAGCGAAGTTGAAGAACCGCTGACCTTGTTCGCCCGAAAGGAAGCGTTCGACTATGTTGCGGTATTTTTTAATTCGTCCCATGATGGTGTGTGATAGCTGAGTTGATGGTTTTTACTTCTGGCGACCCTTGGCAAAGCCGATACGGGTGCGCACGTTGCGGAAGCATATGTAGCTGCGCTGCTCGTTCTGATACTCCCACAGACGCAGGTCGCTGCGCGCGTTGTGGGCGACATCCGTCCACGAACCGCCGCGCACGATCTTGCGCTT
>CAZIPQ010000060.1:0-14276 GCA_964541165.1 uncultured Muribaculum sp. | reverse complement strand
ATGAATAATATCAGAGAACAAATTTAAATAACACATCATAAAAACCAGAAATAAAGAAAAATGATAATCGTACAAGTAAAAGAAGGCGAGAACATCGAAAGAGCTCTCAAGAAGTTCAAGAGAAAATTTGAAAAGACCGGTATCGTAAAGGAACTCCGTAGCCGTCAGGCATTTGAAAAGCCCAGCATCGCTAACCGCAAGAAGATGATGAAGGCTGTATACGTACAGAAGCTCCGTCTTGTAGAGGAGTAATCCTACATTTTCTCCGTATTTTATTTGCATTTACGATATAAAAGAGCTAATTTCGTAATATGTCGGTTACGAAATATTTATGATTGACTCTTTTATCACATACATACGGTGTGAACTGAATTATTCGGTTCACACCGTTTCTGCATATAAGCGGGATCTTGAGCAATGGGCCGACTTTGCCACCGGATCCCGACCCGAGACATTGCATCCCGCCGATGTCACGACGGCTGATCTGCGTGTATGGGTGGCATCACTTGCCCGTGGCGGAGAGTCACCGCGCACCATACGGCGCAAGATACAGTCCTTACGTGCCTTTTTCCGCTACATGATGCGTCATCACGGCCTGAAGGTCAATCCGGCCGCACAACTCGAGCTGTCGCGCACCGATCATCCCCTTCCCGTGTATGTACGCCCGGAAGAAACCGCGGCTATTCTTGACAGCGACGAGCCCGCGGGTGATGATTTCACCGCGACCCGCGACCGACTCGTCATAATGACCATATATACGACCGGCCTCCGCGCCTCGGAGGTAATGGGATTGCTCGACCGCAACGTTGACACGGCAAAGGGTGAACTAAAAGTGCTTGGAAAGCGTAATAAAGAAAGAATAATACCCTTTGGTGACGAAATGATACGCATGATTACCGACTACCGCTCGCTCCGCGACAAAACAGCAGGAGGCCCGACAGAGCACTTCTTCGTGCGTCCTGACGGAGAGCCTCTATATCGTCGGCTTGTGTACAGCATCGTCCACAATGCCCTTGAGGGCAATACGGTGGCATCGCGTCGCAGTCCCCACGTACTGCGCCATTCATTTGCCACCGACATGCTCAACAACGGTGCCGATCTTTTTGCGGTGCAGCAGCTGCTGGGTCATCAGTCATTAGCCACCACTCAGGTATATACACACATCACGTATCGAGAACTTCAACACAATTACCAACAAGCACACCCCCGTGCACTAAAAAAAGGAGGACATTATGGAAATCAAGATTAAGTCAATCCATTTTGACGCCACTGAGAAACTTCAGGAGTTCATAACCAAGAAACTCAACCGTCTTACACGCCATTTTGAGAACGTGACCAAAGCCGAGGTAAGCCTTACCGTAGTAAAGCCCGAAACGGCCAATAATAAAGAGGCTGCCATCAAGTTGACAGTGCCTGAACAGGGTGAACTGTTTGCCTCAAAGGTCGCTGACTCCTTCGAGGAGGCTGTTGATGTGGCAATCGAGGCTCTCGAGCGCCAGCTTGAAAAGATCAAGACCCGCAAGTAAACAACCGATAAACCTATAAATGAGGCCTCACGGCAATTGTGTCCGTGAGGCCTCATTCTTTATCTTACGGCATCGAGAAGCTTAGCCGACGGAGATTCATAATTGGTAATGCCGAGCCTGACCGCTTTCAGAGTGTCAAGCGAATGGACAGGCGCAGCGACATCAGCCGGCCATGGCATGCGAGAAAACTGCCCGAAGTAAAGCAGACAGCCATCCTTCCACCACACGGCATCACGCGCCTGAACTTCAAGACGCTCCGCCACATCCCAATATAGTTCAGGATCCACATAACTTTGAGCAGCGGCCCACCGCTGCCTCATGCCGGCTACCGCCGCACAGCCGCGCTGGTAATGACGGCACAGTTCTTCCCACAAAGTTGCGCCCGATTTCATCCTGTAATTCCATGGCAGATGATGAAACCACAGCAACAGATTTTCAGGGCATGTGGAAGGATCGTCATATAGTGTCGAATACTTATCAGGATACTGTGATACCGCGTTGCTTCCGCGTGAGGAGCGGTCAAATCCAATTCCGGTCGAATCAGCCTGATGATAGTACGATGGGAGCCAGTCAGGACGTGCTCCCTGGCGATCACACCATGGTTCCGGTCCATAATGATGACCGAATGCAAACAGATGATGAAGTCCGAGAGGCATCATATAATCCACAACCGCCTCCCTGCTTTCAAGCATCATGTCTTCAAGACCGGCAGTAATATCAGCCGGCACAATCCCTGGCGTGCAGACACTCATAGGCAGCCACTCTTTTAATATATCTACGGCAGCCAGTCGCGGGTTCCATGCCAGGCGACCGAAAGCATACCAGTTGGCCTGTGTCAACGGATGCCCTGTCCAGTTGGGGTCATCACCGGTATTGGCCACTCCGGCAACAGCCGACAATGATGCGGGATCAACATGGTTAAAGAATTCCTCCCACATTGTGGCAAGAAAAGCAAGATGGTTGCTATGTCCGAGATATTCCTGTGTAATCTGCAGTTCTGCCATCTGTCCGGTATGTGGCATTGCACCAAACAACGGGCTGAAGGGCTCTCGCGGCTGAAAGTCTATCGGTCCGTTCTTAATTTGGACTATGACATTGTCGTCAAACTGTCCGTCAAGCGGCTTAAACTCCATATATGCCTGTTTTGCACGGTCAGCATCGGCAGGCGAATACACAAAAGCACGCCACATCACGATGCCGCCATGCGGCTTGAGCGCACGGGCAAGCATGTTGGCCCCGTCGGCATGAGTACGCCCGAAATCACATGGACCGGGCTGCCCTTCAGAATTAGCTTTTACAAGAAATCCGCCGAAATCAGGAATAAGACCATATATCTCGTCACATTTTTCATGCCACCACTTTACAGTAAGACCATCGAGAGGATCAGCCGTAGCGAGACCACCAATCTGTACCGGGGCGGAAAAATTAGCCGAAAGAAATACCCTGATACCATAAGGGCGGAAAATGTCGGCAATCGCTACAACCTTTTTCAGATACTCCGAAGTAAGAATCCGTGATGACGCATTGACATTGTTGAGAACAACCCCGTTTATTCCGATTGAAGCATTGGCACGTGCATACTCCTTATAGCGTGGGGATACGGTATCGGGCAATTCCTCCCATTTCCACAAACTACGCCCTGCGTAGCCTCGTTCTACAGTACCGTCAAGATTATCCCAATGATTCAGTATACGCAAATCATACTGCGGCACCTCACGTAACTCGCTGACCGGTTTCATCCCCATGCCTTGAATACGCAGCAAGTGATAAGCGCCATATAAAATACCCGTATCGGTCAAGGCTTTTACCGATACGCTATCTCCAACTGTCGTTATGATATATCCGTCACGTCCAAGTGTTACGTCATTGACAAGCCTCAGACTGACCTTTCGGCTTCCACGCCATGCGTTATGTAGCTCGGCAACCGCAACATCGGTGACAGGCGAGACGACATCACATTCAATATCAACCAGTCCTTCAGATGCACGTGGAAGCCATAACCGGCTCCCATCATAGGCCATAACCGGCATCCATAACGATAAAACGGCGATAATTGTCACAAGTGAAAGCCTAAGTCCTGTCATGATGTCATTACATTTATTGTAAAGTTAACCAATTTATGCCACTTAATATAATTCGGCCTTTCATTATATATGATTATGGTATTATTTGCTATTTTTGTATAATCGTATCACATCAATTTTCACTACTATGGTCAATCCTCCCTACCGCGCGGCTGATGACCGCTACGAAGCCGGCATGCAATATTCCCGTTGCGGACGCAGCGGCATCCTTCTTCCCAAGATATCACTCGGACTGTGGCACAACTTCGGCGATGTAAACCCACTATCCGAGAGCCGCGACATACTATTCTACGCATTTGACCATGGTATAACCTGTTTTGACCTTGCCAACAACTACGGACCATCATACGGTTCGGCGGAGGAGACATTCGGCCGAATAATGCAATCGTCGTTCCGCCCCTACCGCGATGAGATTATAATCACCACTAAGGCCGGCTACGACATGTGGCCCGGCCCATACGGCAACTGGGGATCCCGGAAATACCTGTTCGCGTCACTTGATCAGAGCCTGCGCAGGATGAACCTCGACTACGTGGACATATTCTACAGCCACCGTTATGACAAGGACACACCGCTGGAGGAAACGCTGCAGGCACTCGTGGATATCGTAAGGATGGGCAAGGCGCTCTATGTAGGCATCTCGCGCTGGCCGGCCGAAGCAACCGAATTTGCCGCCCGCTATCTGAGGGAGCGCGACGTGCCCTGCCTCATCTATCAGGGCCGCTACAATATGATTGACCGCGGCGTAGAGTCGTCAGGCATTCTCGATCTTGCAAAGCGTTGCGGCATGGGCTTCACTGCATTTTCCCCGCTTGAACAGGGCATCCTGACCGATCGCTATCTGCACGGCATCCCTGAGGGCTCGAGAGCGTCAAAAGCAAAATTTCTTAAGCCCGAGACGATAACTCCCGAACTCATCGCAAAGATAACTCAACTGAATACGATAGCGTCTGACCGCGGTCAGACACTCGCTCAGATGGCCGTGGCATGGCTGCTGAAAGATGACCGCGTGACATCGGTAATCGTAGGTAGCAGCTCATCGCGGCAACTTGCCGACACCATCCGCAGCGTCGACAACACAGCCTTCTCCCCCGCCGAACTCTCCGCCATCGACACCATCCTCAACCCATGATCCCATAAAACAACAAAAAGGAGATGCCCCAATGGCATCTCCTTTTTGTGTTATTCTCAAATTTTACATGTGAGGCTGGGGATTGGGATTGGTGAAGGCTTCATAGACCTTGAAATCGGCGAGCTTGAGGCTTTCGTCCTTGATGCCGATGTCAGGACGGTCGGATGCGTCTTTCATGCGGCGGCCGAGGCTGCGATAGATGCCGAATTTGTTGCGGATATTTGTAGCGCCCTTTCGCCACAGGTCAACATCGTCAAACGATGCATCGGCAAGCACCTTTCCATCGCTGATTCGTGTCATCTTGATCTTAAACGCGCCGTTGTGGGTATAGTGCATTTCGGTCTGTACCTGAATCCACTCATCCTCAAAGTCAGAGAGTGGAAGATCGTCGATAAGCACACCCTTGGTCGATCCGCGGTTATCACCCGTATGAATTACCTGCACGCGCTTATTGCTTCCGTCCTCATTGCTACGGGTGCTGATCGTGATAAGCGGCGCACCGTTGTTGCCCTCCTGAGCTTTCAGCTGATGGATATGACAGAATTTGGGAGATGGCTGAAAGCCCTTGGGAATACGGAATTTCCACTCCAGACGCTGCCACTCATCCCAGTTGCCGTTAAGGTGCAGCCAGTCACGGTTGGTCTGCGTCTTCATCTCGTTGCGCTGACGGTCGCTGCCTATGCGGCCGCGGTCAGAGTCAAGCGCTTCACCGGCATGAGCCATGAAGTTATATACATACTGCCCTAACTCGTCATCGTAGTCAACAGTGCAGTGGATGCCGTCGTGATGGTCAGCGGATGAGATATTGGGATGCTCCGAATAATCCCAGCCGAGCGAACGCATATACTCGTGTATCGCACGGAAATCTTTACCGACAAGACTCTTGTCAGCTGTCATGCCACCCTTATAGGCATAGTCACGCCGCGTGGGAGTACGGAGCTGATCCGTCTCACCATAGCCGATATTGGCCAGTGCCTCTTCGCCAAGACGCTCCTTCAGCTGTGCGAGATAAAGACTCTGAGGAGCCACATTTGTACCGTGGCAGTCAAAAATACCAACAGGAAGAGTAGCACCCGTCTGATTGAACGGACGGCGTAGCGGCGTGCTCTCGCCGGTACTTCCGATTACCCAGTTACAGGTGCCCGGAGGGAGCTGATTGACGTAGCTTCCCGCCTCACAGTTCCAGGCTACAGCCCAGGCAGTTCCCCAGCCGTGTCCTGACCCCATGGAGCCACGGTTTTTAAAGTCGATACCTCCGCCCGGCACATGACAGTTATCGTAGAGCATGCCACAGCTCCAGCGCTGATGACCCTCGATGCGTCCGTTGCCCTTAAAATCACAGTTCAGGAACACGATAGGCCCCGTCTGACCGGCACCGACCGCAACAAACCATATATTATTGCCTGTGACCGAGCAACGGTCCACAAGCAGCTGGGTAGCATTAGGAGCGAATTCAGCGGGCTTTGATGAGCCCTGATGATCGGCACGGCGCACCACATTGATCTGCTGCAGGGTGATGCGCTTACCGCCTACTCCAACGCTCTCCATAGTCTCCATAGCGTTGACATCACGGGCCCAGCAATCCTCACCTACTATCCTCATGGCATAATAGAGTGCTTTGGTATGATTGACAGGCTGCTCGGGCGACTCTATTCGGAGATTTTCCACACCGCACTGATGTACCATCGACGACGGCCCGGCCAATGTCACGGTGGTATTATCGTCAGTGTATTTTTTGTCATAATTATCCACAAGAGGAACTGTGAATGTGATCCTGTTGCCGTCAACAGAGGCTATCTCGCGGTCAACCGAAAGCCGGTTGCCGGTCTTGATCCACGTCTGAGGCTTGCCGTCACGAACCAGATCGTCCATCTTCATGAATTTCACCCACTTTTCGGTCACAGGCTTGCTCACACGCACTATGTCGCCGGCTTTCAGTCCTGATGCATCGGCGACGTTGACACTATATGACCCGGCCGGAACATAACTGTCGGTGACCTTAACCGCCTTATCCGAATTATCGGCTGCATTGCGGTTGCCTCCGCGCTGACCGTTGCCTACGACCACAGCCGTATGCTTCGGCCCTGTCATAACGATCACACTGCCGCTCTTGTCACTTCCACTGCCGCGTAGCACTATTCCATCAGCTGAGATACGCAATGGCTTGGAGCAGACATAACGTCCGGGCGCAAGAAGCACTGCACCGCGAAATCCATCGGCGTCCAACGGCAACAATGCCACGCGATCAATAGCCTCCTGAATAAAATCACTGCAATCCGCGCCCTCCTCAAGGGGATGGACAGTCAGTTTGGCCGGGACAAACGGAAGCGCCACGCCTCCGCCTTTATATCCCGCATGTGAAAAGTCGATCATGCGATCGCCCTGCTTGGTGGTTCCATAAACGAGCTTTCCGTCGGCTCCCGGATAGCACCATTTGCTTGTAACGGCAGACTGGGCAAATGCCGCTATGGAGCACAGAAAACCGGCAAAAAATATTTTAATTCTCATAGTTGGTTTGGTACTGATTTTTCAAGTGCAAATAAACATAATCCTCACCGTTTGCTATCACAAAATCGTACCAAATATTATATATTTTCGTGCAACAGCCTCAAAATACATATCACTGCTCCTATGGTTCCGACATAACGCAGGCGCAAGCTGATCAGCCTGCGCCCGGACATTATAATTTTGGTGAACAGCTCACAGCACAAGGGGATGGTAAGGGAGATCCCAGGCTTCAGCCACGGCCTTGAACGTGATTTCTCCATCAACCATATTCACACCGTCAGCGAGTCCCGGATCAGCCTTGCAGGCGTCCCTCCAACCCTTGTCGGCAATCGTGACAGCATAAGGAAGAGTGGCATTGGTCAAGGCTATGGTCGAGGTGTAGGGTACGGCGCCGGGAATATTGGCCACCGCATAATGAACGATGCCGTCCACTGTGTAAACGGGATCGGAATGAGTAGTAGGATGCGACGTCTCGAAGCAACCGCCCTGATCAATGGCCACGTCAACAATTACGGAGCCTTTGTGCATTAGCTTAAGCATATCGGCAGTAACGAGTTTCGGAGCTTTTGCACCGGGGATGAGTACTGAGCCTATGACGAGATCAGTAGTCGGAAGCTCTGACTCGATATTATGACGGGAACTATAGAGAGTCTTGACATTCTTAGGCATCACTTCAGCCACATGGCGCAAGGTGCGCAGCGAAATATCGGTGATAGTGACATCAGCACCGAGTCCGGCGGCCATCAATGCGGCGTTGCAGCCAACTACTCCGGCTCCGATGACAAGTACTTTCGCCGGCTTTACGCCAGGGACCCCTCCGAGTAGTTTACCAAAACCGCCCTGAGGCTTCTCCAAGAAGCGAGCGCCTTCCTGAATTGACATACGCCCTGCGACCTCGCTCATAGGGACAAGCAGCGGCAGTCCGCCCTGCGGCCCTACTACAGTCTCATAGGCTATACAGGTGGCACCACTCTCAAGCATGGCAATGGTAAGTTCGCGGTCGCTTGCAAAATGGAAGTAGGTAAACACGATCTGCCCCTTCCTTACAAGTTTATACTCCGGCTCAATGGGCTCCTTGACCTTGATGATCATTTCCGCGATTGCGTAAGTCTCCTCAATGGTCGGGAGTATTGAGGCTCCGGCTTTAACATAATCTTCGTCGGAGAAACCACTGCCTTCACCGGCTGTATGCTGCACATACACCTTATGGCCGTGGTATACGAGTTCGTGTACTCCTGCCGGGGTCATACCCACCCGGTTCTCATTGTTTTTAATCTCTTTAGGGATGCCAATAATCATAAGCCTGTATATTTAAGTGTAATTATGGTATCGAATTGAAATCAGCCAAATATAACATAATTCCGGAATGATTACAAAAAAACGCACATGTTTTTAAGCATATCCGGGAAAAGACCATATCCGTACTATGAACGGCCCGGCGGTTCAATGACAGCATGGACCCCTTCGTTATTTATTTGCTCAATACGATTCTGTTTTGTACTTTTGCAAATAGAGGAAAGGCAATGTTATGGTGAAAGTTATGAAAACTCTCGGCCGGATACTCCTGGCAACAGTGATTGTGGTGAGTATCGTGCTTTTTTGTGCTGTGAAGTTTATCGGCAGCCGTAATCTTTCGCCTATTATTGAGCGTGTTGCCAACGATTATATCGACGGCCACCTGAAGGTGGGAAGCGTGAAGATAGGTTTTCATCCCCGCTTTCCTATTTTGGGAGTGGATGTGGAGGATCTTTCACTGATATCGCATACTTTTAATTCGCTTACGCCTGATGAGCGTGGCTATCTGCCGGCCTACGCCGACTCCCTCTTGACCCTTGACCACATGGCAGGCTCGCTGGACATCAAGCGGCTGATATGGGATAAGGAGCTGGCGCTTCATGATGTGGTTTTGCGCGGTCTCAGCGTTAACCTGGTTATCTCCCATAATGGCAAGGCCAACTATGAGGTGTTGAAGCTTACGCCTGACACTGTCAAGAATGAAAAGAGTGGCGGTATAGCAGGCTTCCGGATCAACAAATTTGCTCTTGAGGATCCGAAGGAGATGCGCTTCTTCAATGCCTCCGATTCGACTTCCGCTTCTGTACTGCTACTGGCTGATGCTGCCGTTGACGGCGAACAGCAGCCCACCTACAGGCTTAAACTCAACGGAAACGTCACTTCACGCAAAGCCACTCTTATAACCAATCTTGAGCAGATCAAATTTGGTCTCAACGGCAAGGTATACTGGGACCCGGCCCGTCCGGGACTGGTGGCTATGGAGGAGATGGAGCTGCAGGGCGCTTTCCTGCGTGCTATCGTTACCGGTGAGATTGACCTGACGGATAATCCGATTGTGAAAAAGGCAATTGTGGAGATACCTCCCGTAGCACTTACCGATCTGCTCGGGCTGGTACCAGATTCAATCCGCAGGGAACATCTTCTCTATGCTCCAGGGTTCTCCTCCGATGTCACTATAGGAGGGCACTTTGAGCTTACTCAGCCACTCAATCTGGCCACCGACACTTTCCCTGCTTCACAGATCAGATTATCAATTCCTCCGGCTACCATGCGTTACGGAAAGGCTCACTTCAATGAACTTGCAATCGATGTCACAGCCAATACCGTAGCAAACTGTCCAGACAGCACTATTGTCGACATCACCCGTTGCGTGGTGGCAAGCGAGAAAGCGCGTTTTGAGGCATCGGCACGGCTGTCAACTCTATTCTCCGATCCCGCCTTTGACGCGTATATGCAGGGAGAAATAGATCTGGCCAATCTCCCGCCTATCATCCATGAAAAGATCCGAGGTTATCTTGCCGGCATAATCTCCACCGATCTGCAGGCACGAGGAAACGTGTCGATGTTTGGCCGGAAGCATATTCATCGTCTTGAGGCCGACGGACATCTGGCAGCCCGTAATCTCTATTTCCTGTCGGGCGACATCGACAAGATGGTGCAGATAAACAAGGTAAGGATTGATTTTTCGTCAGATAAGTTGATCGGCGATATGCCTCTGTTAAGCGCCAAACTCGTAACTGACACGGCAAATATCCTTTTGGGCGGAGTGGATTTGTCAGTTGGCTCCCTATCCCTCAATGCAGGAGTGGAAGGTAAGATCAATCCCCGTGATACGACGGTCATGTTGCCTGTCGGCGGCAATCTTAAAGTGCAGCGGTTCAATATAATCTCCATCACTGACAGCGCCGGTGCCCGAATTAGGGATCTGGGAGGTCACGTATTGTTCAGTGGTTCAAAAAACGACAGCCGTCTACCGGAAATTTCAGCCAACCTGTTGACAGGATATGTTTCAGCCGGATCTCTTTCTGACCGCATAATTCTTGACAATACGTCAATCGAAGCAGTACTACGGAAACTACCGGTAGTCAAAAAGAAGGGATCAAATATAAGTAGCGCCTCTACGACTCACCGTGGATATCATTATATCTCACCAGATTCGGTGATAAGACATGCGTATCTTAAGCGCCATCACCGACCGGGCGAGAAGCGCAAAAAACGCGTGTACGGAGCCTTATCGGCCGATAATGAAGAGGTTCTGGAATGGGATCTTGCAACGGGTTTCAATAAATTCCTGAATGAGTGGAGACTAAACGGCTTGCTGACTACCCATCAGGCCCGGTTGCTCACACCTCACTTCCCGCTGCGTAACCGCTTCTCTCAGATAGACCTGCGGTTCAACAATGACACAGTCAACATATCAGAGATATCCCTCCTGGCAGGCAAGTCTGACATCCATCTGGCAGGCCTTGTATCCAACGTGAAGCGCGCGCTCACAGCCAAGAGTGACAATACTCTCAAAATAAACCTCTCACTAATGAGCGACACTGTCGACATCAACGAGCTCTCAGCCGGAGCCTTTAAGGGAGCGGTTTATGCCAAGCACAAGCGGCATGGGAAAGTCCGGTTGAAAGGTCTTGATGACGATGCGGCGCTGGAAGCACGTCTTGCCATGTTTGCTAAGCAAGATACCGGTACAGCCGCTCCTATCCTGCTACCGGTCAATATTGACGCAAACATAGGAATCGAGGCCCGGCATGTGCTGTACAGCGATCTTGTCTTGCAGAATCTTGGCGGTGACATAATGATGTATGATGGAGGTGTGAACCTTCATGACATCAAGGCACGCTCCGATGCCGGAAATCTTTCGGTTTCGGCCCTTTATTCGGCACCTAACACCGATGATATGTACTTCGGCTTCGGAATGCAGCTGGAGGATTTCAATATCGGCAAATTCGTGAAACTCGTACCTGCTGTTGACTCCATAATACCTCTGATCCATGACTTTTCAGGCACAATAGGAGCCGACATTGCGGCCACTTGCAACGTGGATTCCGGAATGAACCTCGTGCTGCCCACACTCGATGCCGCCATAAGGATCAGCGGTGACAATCTGGCGTTTATCGACCCTCACACCTACCACACTTTGGGAAAATGGCTGGGCTTTAAGAACAAGGCTGATAATACCATCCACCACTTAAATGTCGAAATGACCGTGGCCGACGGACTGTTGCAGGTCTACCCCTTCACTTTCAACATTGACCGCTATCGGCTGGGGATCTATGGCTATAACGACATAGCCATGAACTTTGACTATCATATCTCGATACTGAAATCTCCACTTCCGTTCAAATTCGGTATCACCATATCAGGTCACCCCAAGAAATACAAGGTGCGTTTTGGTGGAGCGAAATTCAATGAAAACACTGCCATAGAGAGCGTCAATGTAGTGAGCAATGCCCGCATTAACCTTATCGATCAGATTGAGAATGTGTTCCGTAGAGGCGTACAGAATTCACGCTTCGCCAAACTCGACATATCCTATCCTGCCGGTTACGAGGCTCCCGGAGATTCATCCCTTAATGCCGTCGACTCACTCCGGCTAATTCAGGAAGGCATCATCGACTCTCCGAACCACTCCGTCACCCCCGCTTCAGACAAAAAGCCCAAGAAAAAGCACAAAAAATTCCTCTTCTTCTGAGACCTATCACTCCAAAAGTATCGGTCCGCTGAACATCAGTTCGGTCAACGAAGTGATGAATTTCATAGCCACGGTATCCACGCGCCTGTTACGCCTGCTTGCTGTGACTACTATCGTCCCCATAAAAACAGGATATATCTGTGGCCAGGGAATATTGCTACAATAGAAGAAAAGTACTGTATCATACATCTTCGACAGAAGAATTATACCAATCGCCTCACACCTTTAACCGTTATAACATTTTCTATCAACTTTGATTGTTATCTCACGATTTATCTTTAACTTTACGCCTACATCAATGTCTTGCATGGCTCCCCTCACCGACACGCCGGCAAAGCCTACACATTGCCTGACATCGATGTAAAAGATTAATTATTAATTACAATGCATGGGATGAACAAGAGTCAGTTTCGCAAAATTGGCGTTCACGTCTACTATCCAACAGGGTTTAACTTATTGATACATTTCCAACATCATTATTAAAATGGCAAATAAAGAGGATATTAAACCGACATTCGTGAAGCGTAACAGCATTGTGGCTGGTAAAGAATACGTGCAGTTACTTGGTGTGCTTAAAGAGCGTTTCAGGAGATCCCAGATTAAGGCTGCTGTAAAGGTTAATACTGCAATGCTGGAGTATTATTGGGAAATGGGCCGAGATATATCGCGCCTGCATGAATCTGCCAAATGGGGAAGTGCTTTCTTTGATTGCCTAAGTCTTGATTTGAAAACAGAGTTTCCGGGACAGACAGGCTTTTCCATTACTAACATCAAATATGCAAAACGATGGTATGAGTTTTATAATCAAGAAAATATAATTCGTCAACGAGTCGTTGACGAATTTGAGATGCCGATTGAATTTGGAAAAATTCCATGGGGACAGCACATTGATATATTCACCAGAAGCACCTCTGTGAAAGAAGCTCTGTTCTACGTAGAGGAAACTATCAAGAATGGATGGAGCCGTCCCGAATTAGCTGCTGAAATTGACAATGACCTGTACAGTAAGCGAGGAAAAGCCATTACAAACTTTGACCATAGTTTGCCGTCACCTTACAGCGGATTGGCTAAAGATATTTTGAAAAGTCCATACGATTTTGGCTTCATAGACAAGAAAATCACCACTGAAAAGCAACTTGAAGATGAGTTGTCCGGAAACATAACACGATTTCTGCTCGAACTGGGACAAGGATTCGCGTATGTAGGTAAGCAGATGGAGTTGAAGATGCCCGGCGGCCAAACATTCATTCCGGACATGATTTTCTACCATACCCGGCTTAAACTTTACATCGTAGTGGAGCTGAAGATTACTCCATTCATTCCCGAATATGCCGGCAAACTCAATTTCTACGTATCGGCTGTGGATGAATTGATGAAACAGCCTGACGATAATCCGACGTTAGGACTTCTCATCTGTAAATCTAAGGACAACACGGTTGTTGAATGGTCATTCCGGGGCATGGACCAACCGGTTGTTGTTGCGGAGTATAAACTTGGTATCGCAAAGAAGGCTGCAGAAATGCTACCGTCCGAGTCAATGTTGCAGAGAATGATTGATACCTACGACGAGGAAAAAGCCGGCTGACATCCAAGCGTTTGTCTGGTTCTGAAAGCTTCCCGAATATAATCTGGCCAAGCGCAATAGGTCGGAAATGTACGCATCAGCTAAATGCAAGTTAGGCTGTAACCCCCTTTTTATCGGAGTGTTACAGCCTAACAGGTTATTTATTCAGTATGTACTGATCGGACAATTAATCCTCAATTGCAGCTTGGGCAGCAGCTACGCGTGCGATGGGCACACGGTAGGGTGAGCAGCTTACGTAGTTCATGCCAAGCTTAGCGCAGAACTTAACTGATGAGGGCTCGCCGCCGTGCTCGCCGCAGATACCTACCTTGAGCTCGGGCTTGGTGGCACGGCCCTTTTCAACGCCCATGCGTACGAGCTGGCCTACACCTTCCTGATCGAGAACTTCAAACGGATCGGTCTTGATGATGCCGTGCTCCTTATAGAACTTGAGGAACTTGGGTGCGTC
>CAZIPQ010000059.1:0-14381 GCA_964541165.1 uncultured Muribaculum sp. | reverse complement strand
TAAGTGGCGTTACAACAACTACCGTCGTCTCGCTCAGCAGCAGTGGGGTGTTGATCCCGAAGTTGAGACCATCGAAGACAAGTAATCGAGGTTATAACTCATAAATCAAGCAGGCGGCCCTATCGGGTCGCCCGCTTACGTTTGTCAGCTATCATTTATTTATTCATTCATTTATCCAGGCCTTGATACGCGGCATGTAAAAGCTGATCACTATCGCTGCACCGATAGCAGCTATCGCCACGCATGTCAGTATGTCATTCCACAACATGATACCGGCTTCACGTACGCCGAGATAGAACCACACCGCATATCCCACCAACAGCAAAACGGCTATGATATAGCTGAGATTTTCAACGCGTGTGTGCATCGGTGCTTCCCGCTGCGGCAGACGGTTCATCACCTTACGTACAAACCATTCATCGCGTGGAGCCTGAGGCAATGATCTGTCCAGCAACTCACGCAACCGTGCATCTTCTATATTTTTTTCAGACTTCATAATTATCTTCATTTAACAGTTTCAACATCTTTGTCCTTGCCCGTGAAAGACACGACTTGATAGTACCTGCAGGCTTATCCATGATGTCGCATATCTTGCTTACGGTAAAATCATTGATATAATAAAGCAATACTGCCGTGCGCTCCGTGTCGTTAAGCACGGCCATACATCGCTCAACATCCAGACGTATGTCATCGGAATGATGTGACATTGTCCAGTCAACCGAATCATCCGGAGGATCCTTACCCTCTTCGATTCTTACTTCATGATGCTTGCGGAGGTAGGTCTGATACTCATTATATGCGATGCGGAACAACCATGTGCGGAACCGTGACATGCCACGGAAAGATCCCAACGACATATAAGCCTTTATAAATGTATCCTGAGCAAGATCATCAGTAAGTGGAGCATTACCGAGTGTGAGATTGAGCAAGAAGCGGCGCAGGTCATCGCTGTATTCGACGACAAGGCGCTCAAATGCGCGCCGGTTATCACCGGTCACGCATTGAGCTATCAGCTTCAGTTCATCCCAGCGTGTCAGCATCGTCTACATGTTGCTTTTTACGATTCTCGATAATATACGAAATCAGACGCCCGATACCGAGGATAAACGGTATTATCATCAGCATGGCTATAGCCTCACAGTGAACCATGATAAAGAATATAAACAGGCCGACACTCCAGGCAAAATAGACCATCGCAGCCTGCAACCGGCGCTCTTTCGGAGCTTTACGATAAAATTCGTTAGGTAGCTGATAGTTGTGGACCATTGCCTCGTAAATAATCTGGTTACGCTGACGCCGGCTACGCAGGATCGCCATGCATATTACGATTACAATCAGTACCGGTCCAAGAAAAGTGCCAACCACAGTAATTATGGCGCATACCGTCACGAATGACGGGACTGCATCGTTTATATTTTGTTTCTTACCTTTATTCTGATTTATATTGATAATAATATTCCCTTGCTGAGCAGAAGTCTTGGCGGTTACGGTAACAGTGTCAGGCTTCATGTCAAGCACCACATCCCGGAATACCGAGTCATTCAACTGGGCTGTAGCAGCCTGGAAACATTGCACAAGTTCTTTAGTCAGTTTATCGTCACTTGAGTGCCTTGTACTACATGAAACAAAGCCCATGATCACTGACAGTAAAAGAGCTGATTTTAGGAAAAATTTTGACATAATCGGTTGTTTTATTTTATTCTGACTATTAGACGCGCAACTGTTGACAGATGGTTGCATGCAAATTTATAAAAATATCACAAATCCATTGATACAGCCGGTTGTGTACAATAAGCCCGATATATAAATATCTTCACAGCGATTTGACCATGTGTATGAAAAGTGCTAATTTTGCAAGCAATTTAACCGTTATCCGAATTATTTTTTATGAATTTTACCTCACGCCTTGCGCTATTTGGATTTTGTCTTGCAGGCTTCTCCGGCACCGTATATGCCAATGCTCCCGACAGCATAGAATATAAACTTGAAGCACAGGCATCATTCAGCGATGGACAGCACACACCATTCTGGCTCGTAAACAACCGTCAGGGCCTATCGTCAATCAAGAAAAACAACGGCTACTTCCGGGCATCCGCGTTCAAGCACCTCGATCATGACAGACGCTTCTCATGGGGTGCCGGAGTCGACCTTGCGGCAGCCTATAATTATACCTCGAGCTTTATCATCCAGCAGTTGTACGGGGAGATAAAATACCGCTGCCTCGGCGCAATGATCGGAAGCAAGGAAATCAACGGAGAGTTCAATAATCCGCGTCTAAGCAGCGGCAATCTGCTTTATAGCGGCAACGCACGGCCCATACCTCAGATACGCGTGGGTATTCCCGAATTCACATACGTACCTTATACAAAGGACTGGCTTGCGGTCAAAGGTTATATTGCATTCGGTATGTTCACCGATGACAAGTGGCAGAAAGACTTTGTCACGGCCGGAGGCAAGCGGACTGAAGATGTACTGTATCACAGCAAAGGACTGTTTTTGCGCATCGGCGACCGCAGCAAGTCACCTGTATGGGTCGAGGGCGGCCTTGAAATGGCGGCACAGTTCGGAGGTAAGTCATATAGCAACGGTAAGGTCATCGACATGCCTACCGGAATAAAAGATATATGGCATGTTATCATACCGTCGGGCGGCGGAAGCGACACTCCTCTCGGAGAGCAGACCAATGTCTACGGCAATCACGTAGGGTCATGGGATCTAAGGCTCAACTACGATATCACGCCCGAATGGAATGTCGGCGCATATTACCAGCACTTTTTCGAGGACCACTCAATGATGTTTTTCGACTACAAGTGGAAGGATTGCCTTGTGGGCATCGAGCTGTCGGTCCCTAAAAATCCTGTTATCTCGACTTTCGTCTACGAATACCTCTATTCAAAGGATCAGAGCGGCCCGGTCTACTGGGATCATACGCCTGAAATACCGGAACAGATCAGCGGCACCGACAACTATTACAACCACGGCATCTATACAGGTTGGCAACATTGGGGCATGGGCATCGGAAATCCGCTATTGATCTCCCCTATCTACAATACCAATGGCCAGATATATTTTAAAGACAATCGCATAATAGGACATCACTTCGGCATGATGGGCAATCCGACCGATGAAATAGAATATCGCCTGCTGTTCTCCTACACACGCAGCTGGGGCACCTACGGAGCCCCTCGCAAAGAGATAGCCGACAATTTTAACGGACTGCTTGAAGTGACATATTCACCACGGCGCCTGAAAGGTTTTTCCGGCACTCTTTCACTTGGAGCCGACGCAGGCGACATGCTTGGCCGCAGCGCAGGCGCCATGATCACATTACGTAAATCGGGATGGCTGTCCCTTTAACAAATTATCCTCAATATGAAACGTATACAATCCCGCATATCTATCATTCTTGTCCTTCTGATACTGTCCATATTGGGTCAGTCATGTCGTGTTACTTCCAATCATGGCGATCTGGACGCTCAATGGCAGGTAATGAGCATCGAGCTGAACGATGGAACTGTAACCAATCCCAATCAGCTGTATTATGCCTTTTTCCGCTCTGTCGTAAATCTCCGTGGCAACGGATTGGCGACCCAGGCGGGCAATGTAGCTCTTGAAGGTGACAAACTGATGCTCTCAATGCCCTACTCGACGACAGAAGATCTGTTACCGTGGGGTATGAATGCCACTGAAACAACATTTCAGGTAAAACAGTTAACAAAAAGAAAAATGACACTTGTTTCAGATTATGCAGTGATAGAGTTTAGGAAATTTTAATTAACTTTGCAATCTTACAAATAGACGTAGATTTTTTAATCATAAAATGAAAGTACTAAAATTTGGTGGAACATCAGTAGGAACTGTTGAAAGCCTGCGAAATGTGAAATCCATAGTCGAAGGGCAGACGGAACCCGTGATCGTGGTTGTGTCGGCCCTCGGTGGCATCACTGATCAACTGATCAATACGGCAAAGCTGGCTGCAGCCGGTGATATAGCCCATCTTGACAGCTATGCCCGCATCGTAGAGCGTCATCGCAAGGTAATCGAGGGCATCGTGCCTCCCGCACGTCAGCTTGATGTGTTGTCGATCGTCAATCCGCTGCTTGAAGAGCTTGGCAACATATTCCGTGGTGTAAGTCTCATCAAGGATCTCAGCGACCGCACTCTCGATATAATCGTCAGCTACGGTGAGCGCCTGTCGTCAGTCATCATATCACGCATTATCGATGGAGCCGTCCATTTCGATAGCCGTAACTTTATCAAGACACAAAAACAGTGGAACAAACATGTCCTTGATAACGAGCTTACCCAGGAACTTGTGCATGCCACTTTCGATAATTTCGACTGCAAGGTAGCCCTTGTGCCGGGCTTCATCTCAACCGACCGTGACGGTAACATCACCAATCTCGGCCGAGGCGGTTCGGACTATACGGCAGCTATACTTGCCGCAGCACTCGACGCAAGCGTTCTGGAGATATGGACCGATGTTGACGGCTTCATGACTGCTGATCCCCGTGTCATCAACGGCGCTCTGGTTATTGACCGCTTGTCATTTACCGAGGCCATGGAGTTGTGTAACTTCGGTGCCAAGGTAATTTATCCTCCGACCATTTACCCGGTATTCCATAAGAATATTCCTATCCTTATAAAGAATACGTTCAATCCCGAGGCCCCCGGTACCTGCATCAGCGACACCCATTCGTCACCTGAAGGAAAGGCGATCAAGGGTGTGTCATCGATCAATGACACCTGCCTTATCACAGTGCAGGGTCTTGGTATGGTAGGCGTGATCGGTATCAACTCCCGTATATTCAACGCACTCGCCAAAAACGGTATTTCAGTATTCATGGTCAGCCAGGCAGCCAGTGAGAACAACACCTCATTTGCTGTACGCAATGCTGATGCCGACCATGCCATCGAGGTACTCCGTGAGCAGTTCGCGCCTGAGCTTCAGGCCGGATCATTGAGCGGCATCACAGCCGAGCCCAATCTGGCAACTGTAGCGATAGTAGGTGAAAACATGAAGCACACCGCAGGTATCGCCGGCAAACTGTTTAATACTCTTGGCCGCAACGGTATTAGCGTGATTGCCTGTGCACAAGGTGCATCGGAGACCAATATTTCGTTTGTCATCGACCATAATGACCTGCGGAAAGCCCTCAACGTAATCCACGACAGTTTTTTCTTATCTGACACTCAGGTCTTAAACCTGTTTGTTGTCGGCATAGGAAACGTAGGCAGCCGGTTGTTGGCACAGATCCACGCACAGCAACAGAATCTGCTTGAAAACAAATCGCTTGAGCTGCGTCTTGTAGGCCTCGCCAATTCAAAGAAATGTGTCTTTGACCGCAACGGTATCGACACCGAGCATTACCGTGACCGGCTTGAGGCATCGGATATCGAGGCTACAGCCGAGAACATACGCAAAGGTGTGATCGGCATGAATATATTCAATTCGGTATTTGTAGACTGTACTTCCAGCCCTGAAATAGCCGGATTATACCTCGACATGCTCAGTCACAACGTAAATGTCGTGGCCGCTAATAAGATTGCCGCATCATCCGACTATTCAAAATACGCCGAGCTCAAGAAAATGGCCCGCAAAAAGGATGTAAAGTTCCTTTTTGAGACCAATGTGGGAGCAGGCCTGCCGATTATAAATACAATCAACAACCTCATCAATTCAGGCGACCGGATATTGAAGATCGAAGCTGTACTCAGCGGTACGCTTAACTTCATATTCAATAAACTTGACAAGCATATCCCGTTGAGCAAGGCTATCGCCATGGCAAAGGATGCCGGCTACAGCGAGCCTGACCCACGTGTGGACCTGAGCGGTAAAGATGTGGTACGTAAAATAGTCATATTGGCCCGTGAAGCCGGATACAAGGTTGAACAGGACGATGTGGAGACTAATCTATTCCTGCCCCAGACAATTTTTGAAGGGACGGTCGAAGACTTCACCCGTAACATCACTGCTATGGATGAGGAATTTGAAAAGCGCCGTTCCGAAGCTGAGGCTGCCGGACTTCACTTCCGCTTCGTTGCCACACTTGACCGTGGTAATGTAAAAGTCGAGTTGCACACCGTCGAGGCTACCCATCCGTTCTACAATCTCGAAGGCAGCAATAACGTCATCCTTATAACCACCGAGCGCTACAATGAATATCCCATGGTAATAAAGGGATATGGCGCAGGAGCGGAAGTAACCGCCGCTGGTGTGTTCTCTGACATAATCGGCATTGCCAATATACGTTAATCAGGATAAAGAATGAAGTATATCATAGTACTTGGCGACGGAATGGCCGACTATCCGGTTGACAGCCTCGGAGGAGTGACTCCTCTTGAAGCAGCCTCCACTCCTGTCATGGATATGCTCGCCCGTAAAGGACGATGCGGACTGGTGGCTACTGTGCCGGAAGGTATGCATCCGGGCAGTGAGGTGGCCAATATGGCTGTACTCGGTTACGATGTCGCGCGTCTGTATGAAGGCCGTGGTGTACTTGAAGCCGCAAGTATTGGTGTCGATGTACCCTTCGGTACCATAGCCATGCGATGTAACCTGATCACGGTTACCGATGACGGACGGATCAAAAATCATTCAGCCGGACACATCACGACTGAAGAGGCTACCGAGCTCATTGCCACTCTCGAGAAGGAACTCGGCGATGATAAGATAAGCTTCTATCCCGGAGTGTCTTACCGCCATCTGCTGCTTATAAAGGATGGCGACAAGCGCATTGACTGCACCCCGCCTCATGATGTGCCTGGCACGCTAATGTCTCAGGTCATGGTACGTCCTCTTGTTCCGGAAGCGGCTCCAACCGCCGACCTTATCAACGGACTTATCCTGAAATCACAAAAGATACTCGCCGATCATCCGGTCAACCTGAAGCGTATCGCCGAGGGTAAGGATCCAGCTAATTCAATATGGCCCTGGTCACCCGGATACCGTCCCGCCATGCCATTGCTGAGCGAACGCTATCCGATTAAAAACGGCGTGGTAATCTCAGCCGTCGATCTTATATTCGGAATAGGTGCTTACGCCGGCTTGAAACAGATACATGTGGACGGCGCAACCGGACTTTACAACACCAACTATGAAGGCAAGGCTCAGGCTGCGATTGATGCGTTGCGCAATGGCGCGGACTTTGTGTTCCTTCACATCGAGGCAAGTGACGAAGCCGGACATGAGGGCGATGTTGAGCTGAAGAAAAAGACTATCGAGTATCTCGACAGCCGCATACTGGCACCCATTGTTGAAGCTGCATCATCACTTGATGACGAACTTACAATCGCCGTATTGCCCGATCACCCTACTCCATGCCGACTGCGTACCCACACTTCCGATCCGGTGCCATTCCTGATATATCGTCCAGGCACTGAGCCTGACAGCGTAACGGAATTTTCTGAAAAAGCCGCAGCCAAAGGCTCTTTCGGACTTATCGATGGCATGCAGTTCATGGATTGCCTTATTAATGAATAATTAACTCATCAGTTCCCTCTCACCAATGAAATATTATAGCACCAACGGCTTACCGGCCACTACATCACTTGCTGAAGCAGTAGTACGCGGACTCGCCCCTGACCGCGGTCTATATATGCCCGAACGCATACCGACCATCCCGGCGGCATTTTTCAAGCATATCGGTGAGATGTCACTTCCCGATATCGCCTATGTTGTAGCCAACACCCTGTTTGGCAACGACATTGACTCGGCAAAACTCAAAACTATCGTTTCCGAGACTCTTAACTTTGACATTCCTCTTGTCAAGGTGACTGACCGGATCAATGCGCTCGAACTGTTTCACGGGCCTACCCTCGCTTTCAAGGATGTCGGCGCACGCTTTATGGCGCGCCTGCTCGGACACTTTAACAGAGAGCAGGGCACCAAGGATGTCAACGTACTTGTAGCTACATCGGGTGACACCGGAAGCGCCGTTGCCAACGGATTTCTCAACGTGCCCGGCGTGAACGTATACGTACTGTATCCTCACGGCAAAGTAAGCAAACTGCAGGAGGCCCAGTTCACAACTTTGGGCGCCAACATAACCGCTGTCGAAATAGACGGCACATTTGACGATTGTCAGGCTCTTGTAAAGGCTGCATTCATGGACGCCGAGCTCAATTCAAACAAAAAGCTCACCTCAGCCAACTCCATCAATGTAGCCCGCTTCCTGCCCCAGATGTTCTACTACTTCTATGCCTACGCCCAGCTGAAGCGACAGGGAGCTGATACGTCTGAAATTGTCGTATCGGTGCCGAGCGGCAATTTCGGCAATATCTGTGCCGGACTTATCGCAAAGCGTATGGGACTACCCATCAAGCGCTTTATCGCGGCCAACAACAGCAACGATGTATTTTTCCGATACCTCGCTACCGGCACATATACTCCGCAACCCACAATTGCCACTATCGCCAATGCAATGGATGTCGGCGATCCGTCAAACTTTGCACGCATCCTCGACCTGTACGGCAACTCGCATGAACGTATCAGCGCCGACATCGAAGGATGCACCTACGATGATGACACTATACGCAAGACCATTGCCGAGACTCTTTCTTCAACCGGCTATCTGCTTGATCCTCATGGAGCAGTCGCATATAAGGCACTCCAGGATCTGCTGAAACCGGGTGAGACAGGAATATTCCTCGAAACGGCCCATCCTGCCAAGTTCAAGGATACTGTTGAAGCGATAACCGGCAAGCCTGTGGCTGTACCTGAACGTCTCGCGTCATTCATGCGTAGAGAGAAGCATACCGTACGCATGCCGGCATCATTCCATAATTTCAAAAAATTTCTGTTATCACACTGAATATAACTGAAGGACATAATTAATGAGCCATAACGACGACCAATCGCCCCGCATCATTTCGTTGGGACAGATTGATATCAGCGCCGACCGTAATATACCAAAACCCGATTACAACGCGCTGACACTACTTCCGACCCAGAATCTGGTTTTGTTCCCCGGAGTCACCACTCCCCTCTTTCTTGTTCGACCGGCCGCTCTGAACATTGTACAGAACGCTTATGAAACCAGTAAAGCCATCGGTATATTCTGTCAGGTAAATCCTGACATCTCGCAGCCTACACTCGATGACCTATGTCCGGTGGGTGTGGTCGGTGAAATTCTTAAGGTGTTTGATCTTCCCGACGGACAGCACACAGCTCTTGTCCGCGGTATGGAGAAAATACGCATCACCGGTCAAAGTCAGTCGACGGAATTCCTCAGTTCAGAGGAAAGACTTGTCGCAACCGTAGTACGTGAGCGTGAAACAAAGCCACGCAGCAACGACAAGACTTTCGAAGCAATTGTCGAAGGCATCAAGAAAATTACACTTGACATAATAAAACAGTCTGACGGTCCGGAGGACTTTGCCCATAATATCCGTAACCATCCTGATGTGATCAGCATGGTCAACATGATATGCAGTCAGGGGCCATTTGATCCGGCACTGAAAATGTCATTGCTCAGTCTCAACTCGATCAAAGAGCGTTCCAAGGCATTGCTTGAGGCTCTAACCGAAATGGAGAGCATGCAGCGCGTGACAAGCAAAATACAGTCAGCTGCACGTGAACAGTTCGAACAGGGAAAACGCCAGGCATTCCTCCAGCAGCAGATGGAGGTGATCCGTCAGGAACTCTACGGCGACAATGATGATGACCAGGAGTCACTGCGACGTCGCGGAGCTGAAAAGCCGTTTACCGAAGCCGCACGCAAAACATTTAACAAGGAGCTTGACAAACTCGGACGGCTAAATCCACAGTCGCCCGACTATGCCGTGCAGTTCACATATCTTGAGACATTGCTTGACCTGCCTTGGGAAAAATTCTCGGAACTGAACACTGATCTCAGCCTCGCCCAGACAATACTTGACCGCGAACACTTCGGATTGCCGAAAATCAAGGAGCGTATCCTCGAGCAGATCGCTGTAGTGATGAACAATCCCAAGGGCAAGGCTCCGATATTATGTCTTGTAGGCCCTCCCGGCGTCGGAAAGACATCGCTCGGTCAGTCAGTAGCCGCAGCCCTCGGCCGCAGTTACCAGAGAGTATCACTCGGAGGCCTGCATGACGAAGCTGAGATAAGGGGACACCGACGCACTTATATCGGAGCGATGCCGGGCCGTATTATCGAAGCTATCAAACGTGCCGGGGACTCCAATCCGGTGCTGCTCCTTGACGAAGTCGACAAGATCGGTGCCGACTTCAAGGGTGATCCGTCGGCTGCACTTCTTGAAGTGCTCGATCCGGAACAGAACTGCCGATTCCACGACAACTATCTGGATATTGACTATGACCTTTCAAACGTACTGTTCATAGCCACGGCAAATACCCTGTCTACCCTATCCCAGCCACTGCTTGACCGCATGGAGATAATAAATCTGTCAGGATACCTTCTTGAAGAGAAAATCGAGATTGCCCGCCGCCATCTTCTGCCTCGTGCTCTTGAACAGAATCTGCTGGCTCCCGATGCAATCGCCATTACAGATGAAGCTCTGACCGATATTATCGAAAAATATACCGCCGAGAGCGGAGTGCGACAGCTTGAGAAGCAACTGGCCAAGATAGTACGAAAGACTATTTTAGGCAAGATGCTTGGCCGTACCATGCCTGAAGTTATCCGTCCTGAGCACCTTATCGATTATCTGGGAGTAGAACAGTACAATAAAGACCGCTACGAAGGCAATGACTTCCCGGGAGTAGTGACAGGACTCGCATGGACAGCCGTAGGTGGTGAGATACTTTTTATCGAATCATCGCTATCACGTATCAAAGGGGATAAGCTCACTCTTACAGGCAATCTTGGAAATGTGATGAAGGAATCGGCGACAATTGCGCTCCAGTGGGTGAAGAGCAATGCCGCTTCACTCGGAATTGCCGATGAGATGTTTGAAAACAACCAGCTCCATATCCATGTGCCGGAAGGAGCCATACCAAAGGACGGCCCTTCAGCCGGCATCACTATGGCGACCTCGATTGTATCGGCATTTACCGGTAGAAAAGTCCGTCCAAGACTTGCCATGACAGGTGAAATCACCTTACGCGGTAAAGTACTTCCCGTAGGAGGTATAAAAGAGAAAATACTTGCTGCAAAACGCGCCGGTATCACCGACATCATTCTGTCGGCCGACAACAGGAAAGATGTTAACGACATCGATCCGATCTACGTAAAGGGGCTCACCTTCCACTACGTCAATACAGTTAATGAAGTCATAGATAAAGCGCTTATATGACCATAAGGCAAAGGCTACGCCGTGACTGAGTTCACCGCGTAGCCTTTATTATATCCTGTCGCCAATGCCGGCCGGTATGCTGTGACAGCATGCCTCACTTTATTTCATTTATTGCCATCGGAAACCTGACATGGAGTTTTTCTGCTTCGAGATGTTGTCAGTCAATGTAAAATTTCAGTGTTTTGTACTTTTATTTAAGTAAACTAAATTCAATTATCAGGATTAGTTCACCTAACAAACACTTTAAATACTTACAATATGGCTTCGATAAAAGTAAAATTCCGTCACTCGACTGTTGCTGGCCGCGAAGGTACAATTTATTATCAGGTTATCCATGAGAGAAAAGTACGTCAGCTGATCACCGACTACCATATATTTTCAACCGAGTGGGATGAACGCAGGTCAATGGTAGTCTTGGACATGAAAAGTGAGCGAAAATCATACATTCATTCTGTAAGGGAGTACATCTATCAGGATATTGAGCGGTTTACGCGTATAGTACGCAAGCTTGACATCCAGGGCCTGAATTATACCGCTGATGATCTGGTTGAAGAATTCAGGCGCTATGCCCAAAAATACTCCCTGAGCGCTTTCATGCAGGATATAATCATAAAGCTTCAGCTGAAAGGGAAAGTAAGGACAGCCGAAACGTATAAAGCTACACTTAACAATTTCAGGAAGTTTCTGGACAGTAAGCCATCTATCGGGATTTATCATCATGACAAGGACATAATGCTTGATCTTCTCGATTCAGAAATCATGGAGGCCTACGAGGCCTGGCATCACTCCCGCGGCATAACCCCGAATACCATCTCTTTTTACACAAGAATTTTACGGGCCGTATATAACCGTGCCGTCGAATATGATATTATCGAGAACCGTCACCCTTTCCGACGCGTATATACGGGTATTGACAAAACAGTAAAACGGGCTCTTCCGCTACACCTTGTAAGCAAGATCAAGGAACTCGACCTTTCCATTCATAAAGATCTTGATTATGCACGTGATATGTTTATAATGAGCTTTATGCTGCGCGGCATGAGTTTTGTCGACATGGCATATCTTCGAAAAAGTGATCTCTCACAGGGCTACATCATATACCGCCGTCGCAAAACCGGACAACAGCTTACCGTCAAATGGACAAAAGAGATGCAGTCTATACTTGACAAATATCCGGTCAACCGGAGCGACTACCTCCTGCCGATAATCAGGAAGCCGGGACATAACGACCGCGGGACCTACCGCTACGTAGGCTACACGATAAACCATAATCTTAAGAAAATAGCGGATATGGTGGGAGTGTCGATGCCCCTGACTCTATATGTGGCACGCCACAGCTGGGCATCCGCAGCGAAAGCCAAAGGGATACCGCTTAGCGTGATAAGCGAAGGGATGGGACACGATTCAGAATCAACAACCCAGATTTATCTCGCAAGTCTCGACACTTCTATTGTAGATAGAGCCAATTCACTGATAATACGGTCATTGTAGCCACAGCATGATACAGTAATAATTTAACAGTTCCTATATATGACAGGAACAGTGATTTTTTATGTATTAAAGTCAACCAAGTGATGTTAAACGGCGTTAATATGATATACCGCTCATCACTTGGATGCGGTGCTGTATTTCTAACTTATGATTCACTTATTATTATGCTTTCTTTCAAGACATTCATAGCATCATTTGCTCTCTTGACAGCTGCCGTAAGTGCCGGCGCACAGAACAAGGCTTACAACCGTATCAGTATTTCATACGAAAACGAACACATGTCGCAAAATCTATGCGGCGCCAAAACGAGCATGGGTCTTGACGGATTCGGCATCGGATATATTCATGGCTTTTCTCTCTCATCAGTATATCCCATATATCTCGAAAGCGGTATTAAATATACATCCATGTGGTGGGGTGAGACATTCACCATGCAGACACGCGGATTAAGCTATGGACAGTATCACAACAACATAAGCCTGGCAACATTCAGCGTGCCTCTGAACCTGGCATTCCAGTTTAATCCTGCCGATGATTTATATGTGACTCCATATATAGGCATTAACATGAAGATGCATATTTCCGGAAAGTATTCGCAGAAATCAGTTCTTGAAAATGATGAGGTCATAAAGGAATCCTGGAGCGTTTTTGACGGTAGCGACGAAGCCATGGGCGATCAGGGTACATGGAAACGCTTTCAGGCTGGATGGCAGATCGGTATCGGCGTCCGCTACGCACCGTATTACATCGGAGTCAGCTATGGTACCGACTTCAACCGTATATGCAACACCAGTGACTGTAAAATAAGCACCCGATCCACTACAATAACTGTGGGCTACACATTCTGATAATTCACGTATGAGTATAAAAAATAAGCACGGCCAGATGGCCGTGCTTATTTTTTAGTTTATATTGATCGTTATCAGATCCAACGCACGTAGGCGAAGTCCTGACGGTGAGGCAGATTGACATTCCAGGGATATACACGGAATGCATAACGGAATGTACCTGACTCGCGCATCTTTGACTTAATCTGGTAAGATACGAGATTGCCGTCCTGACCGATGATCTTGAAGGGTTCAGACTTAACGAAGTTCTCTTCGCCGTTCTCAACCTTGTAAACTACGAGTTCAACCTCAAGATCGCGTCCGATACCATTGGTATCAAGTACGATATCGGTAGTGAATGTCTCACCGGTCTTGCTGTTGTTCTGATCAAGTGTCTCGTTGATTGACTCAACCTTAACACCGTCCCATGCGGCAGCCACCTTTTCCTTCCATGCCACGATCTCCTTGGCAAGGGCGAAGTCATGAGCAACAAGCTTGTTGGTACGCTTAGCCTCCTTGTCGTAGAAACGATCGATATAATCATCGATCATACGCTTCATGGTGAAGTTAGGAGCGATCTTAGCAATTGAATTCTTGATGTACTGGATCCACTCGGGTGAATAGCCACGTGAATTCTTGGCGAAATAGAGAGGTATGATCTCATTCTCAAGCATAGAGTAGATAGTAGCAGCATCAAGCTGATCCTGCTGGCTCTGATCGGCGAATGTACGCTTCTCAGTCAGCGCCCAACCGGCTTTCTCGCAGAACTTGTAGCCTTCATACCACCAGCCGTCGAGCACGGAGAAGTTAAGCACACCGTTCATC